>CAZIVY010000216.1:0-11591 GCA_964542505.1 uncultured Rhodospirillaceae bacterium | reverse complement strand
TTCCTGGCTGGGCCACGCGCTGACGGGCGATTTCGGGCAATCCATCCGCTTCCGCGTCCCGGTGGGCGATGTTCTTTGGCCGCGGCTGTGGAACACGGCCATTCTCGCCTTTTGGACCATGGCCGCGCTGGTTCCGCTTTCGCTGGCGCTCGGCACGCTGGCCGGCATGCGCGTGGGCTCCTGGCTCGACCGCGGCATCTCGTTGTTCAGCATCCTCACCACGTCGATGCCGGCTTTCGCCAGCGCGACCTTGCTCGCCGCCATTTTCGTCTTCGCGTTGCAACTCCTGCCCGGCACGTCGGCGATGAGCGATGGATTCGACGCGCGCCAATTGGTGCTGCCGGTGGCGGTGCTGGTCATCTACGACCTGGGCTATGTGACGCGGATGACGCGGGCCTCGGTGGCCGAGGCGATGACCAAGCCCTATGTGCGCACGGCGCTCCTCAAGGGCCTGAAATTCCACCGCGTGGTCCTGCGCCACGCGCTCCGCAACGCGCTCATCGCGCCAGTGACCGTACTGCTGCTGCACGTCAATTGGCTGCTTTCGGGCGTCATCGTGGTGGAGTTCTTCTTCGCCTATAAGGGATTCGGCGCGCTGCTGCTGGAGGCATCCCTCAACCAGGACATCTTCCTCATCGAAGCCTGCGCGCTGGTGGCGGTGACGGTGGCGGTGACGACGCAGGCGGCCTCGGACATCGGCTATCTTCTTCTCGACCCGCGCATTCGCGTGGCTTGAGGGACGCCGCCCCGTGCGCTTCGTTCCCCGCGAAGGGCGTTGGCCGCCGTGGCGCCGGCCGCTGGCCTTCATCGGCCAAAACCCTCTGGTGGGCGCCGGCCTCGCCATCGTGCTGGGCTGGGTCGCGGTCGCGCTGCTGGCGCCGGTACTGGCGCCCTTCCCGCCCAACGCGACGCTGCAACCCTTCGCCAAGCCGGGAGCGGCCTTTTCCGGCGGCGGCGCCTTCTGGCTTGGCAGCGATCATCTTGGCCGCGATATCCTGTCGCGCATCATCTGGGGCTCGCGCCGGGTGCTGGCCTACGCCACGCTCGCCACCGGCAGCGCCTATGCGCTGGGCATCGCGCTCGGTCTTGCCGCCGGTTACGCGCGCGGATGGATCGACGAGGCGCTGTCGCGGGTCGGCGACATCGTGCTGTCGTTTCCCGTCCTGGTGCTCTACGTCGTCATCATCTCCACCGTCGGCCCGTCGGGCGTCACCATCGTGCTGGCGGTGACCTTCGCGGCGGCGCCGGCGATCATGCGCATCGTGCGCGGCCTGGTGCTGGAGTTGCGCGAACGCGAATTCGTCGCCGCCGCGCGGCTCAGGGGCGAAAGCGCCTTCTTCATCACCATGGTGGAAATCCTGCCCAATGCCCAAGGGCCGCTGATCGTCGATGCCTGTCTGCGGCTCGGCTACGTCACCATCACCATCGGCGTCCTCGGCTTTCTCGGCCTCGGCCTGCCGCCGCCCGATCCGGACTGGGGCGGCATGGTCAACGAGACGCGCGCCATGGCGCTGACGATGCCGTACATGGCGGTGTTTCCCTGCCTCGCCATTTCCTCCCTGGTGCTGGGCCTCAATCTCCTGGCCGACGGCCTGAGCGAGCGCGACGAGCGTGATTGACGCCGCGCCGCTTCTCGACGTCGAGGGCTTGAGCATCGCCTACCGCACGCGCCAGGGCGATACGCCGGCGCTGCGGGCGCTAAGCTTGCGGCTGGAGAGGGGCGAGGCCCTGGGCGTGGTGGGCGAATCCGGTTCCGGCAAGTCCACCGCCGCCTACGCGATCATGGGGCACCTGGCTCCTTCGGCCCGCGTCGTGGCGGGCCGCGTGCGCTTCGAGGGCCGGAACGTGCTGGCGCTGCAGCCGGCTGAGTTGCAGCGCCTGCGCGGGGCCCGCATGGCGCTGGTGGACCAGGAACCGGGGAACGCGCTCAACCCCGCGCTCACCATCGGCGAGCAATTGTGCGAAGGCCCGCGGCAGCATCTGGGCCTTAGCCTGAAGGCGGCGCGCGAGCGTGCCGGCGCGTGGCTGGCGGAAGTGGAATTGGCGGACGCGCCGGTCCTGCTGGCCCGCTACCCGCACCAGCTTTCGGGCGGCCAGCAACAGCGCGTCGCCATCGCCATGGCGCTGATCAGCGAACCGGCGTTGCTGGTCCTCGACGAGCCCACCTCCGGACTTGATGTGACGGTGGCGGCAGCGGTGCTCGACCTCATCCTCGGCTTGCGCCGGCGGCGGCAAATCGCCCTTCTGTTGATCAGCCACAATCTGGGCGCGGTGGCGCGGGTCTGCGACCGGGTCGGCGTCATGTATGCGGGCGAGCTGGTTGAGGAGGGCCCGGTGGCCGAGCTGTTCGCCGCGCCGCGCCACCCCTATACGCGGGGATTGCTCGCGTCGCTTCCGGACATCAACCGCGACAAGCGCGCCGGCCGCCTGGCGGCCATTCCCGACGCGCCGGCAACATCGGGCGCGCCCCCGCCCGGCTGCGCCTTCGCGCCCCGCTGCGGCGAGGCCAGAGGCGTGATCTGCGATTCGGCCCCCATCGCCATGCGCGAAGCTGGCGCGGGCGGCCACGCCGTGCGTTGCGCGCGGGCGGACGAACTCAAACCCTGGCCGGACGCCTTGCCCGACGCCGCGGCCCACGAACGCACGGGGGACGCCCAAACGCTGCTCGCCGTCAGCGGGCTGACGAAGGATTACGCGCCGGGTGGACTTGGACGCTGGTGGCGGCGAGGGGGCAGCGTGCGGGCGTTGGATCGCATCGAGCTCAGCATCAAGCGCGGCGAGACGCTCGCCTTGGTGGGCGAGTCGGGTTCGGGCAAGACCACGCTGGCCAAGGTGATCGCGGGCCTGGAGCCGGCGAGCGAAGGCGCCATCCGCCTGGACGGCACGGACATCGCCCGCCTGGCGGTGGAACGGCGCGGCCCCGCGCTTCGCCGGCGCCTGCAAATGGTGTTTCAGAATCCGGACGCGACCCTCAACCCCCGCCACAGCGTCGGCTTCGCCATCGGCCGCGCGCTTCGCCGGGCGGGCGGCCAGGACCAGGACGCGGGCCGGATGCTGCGCGAGGTGCACCTGGCCGCCGATTTTCTTGGCCGCAAGCCGAGCCAGCTTTCGGGCGGGCAAAAACAACGGGTCGCCATCGCCCGCGCGCTCGCCGGCCGTCCGGCACTGGTCATCGCCGATGAACCGCTGTCGGCGCTGGACGCGTCGGTCCAGGCGGCAATCATGGCCTTGCTGCTGGAACTGCAGACCGGCTTCGGCACCGCCTATTTGTTCATTTCGCACGACCTGGCGGCGGTGCGTTACCTCGCCGACCGGGTGGCGGTGATGTATGGCGGCCGTATCGTCGAGTTCGGCACCGCCGACGAGTTGTTCGCGCCGCCCTATCACCCCTATACGAAGGCACTGCTGGATGCCGCGCCGACGCTCGACGGCAACGCGCGGCCGCGCACCGTCCCGGCCATCACAGCGGTTTCAAAACCGGCGGCGGCGGCGAAGGGCTGCGTGTTCGCCCAGCGCTGCACGCGCAAGCTGGGTCCGGTATGCGACGAGGTCACGCCGCCGGAACAGGTTGCCGCCGGCGGCCATCGCATTTCCTGCCATCTGCCGCGCGCGGAGCTTGAAAGCTAAGCGCTGTCCCAGCGCTGACGCCAAGCCTGAAACATGAGCACCACCCAGATCGGGTACTGCCAGTTGCGGCGCCCCGACAGGTGCTCGCGCCACAGCGCCTGCACCGGTTCGGGCCGCAGCACGCCCCCGGCCCGCAACGCCGCCGGCCTAAGCAAGTCTTCCGCCCATTCGCGCAGCGGCCCGCGCAACCAGTGATCGATGGGCACGCCGAAGCCCATTTTCGGGCGCTCCACCAGGCGGTCCGGCACGTGGCGCGCCAAGACCTGGCGCAGCAGCCATTTGCCGCGGCCGTTGCGGACCTTGAAGGCCGGCGGGAGCGACCAGGCGAATTCCACCACGCGATGATCCAGAAGCGGCACGCGGCCTTCCAGGCTCACCGCCATGGTGGCGCGGTCGACCTTGGCGAGAATGTCGTCGGGCAAATAGGTCACGGTATCGAGAAACTGCATGCGCGCCGTGAAATCGGGGATGCGTTGCGCCAGACTGGCGTCCCAGAGAACGCCGCGCGGCTCGTGCCCGCCGATCACCACGTCCTCGGGCGACGGCCACTGGCTGATCAGGCGGCGGTAGATTTCGCCGGGGTCGGCGTTGGCGAACAGCGCGGCGAGCTTGTGCAAGCGGTCGCCCGCATGGGGTGGACGCCAGCGTCCTGGCACAAGCGCGAAAAGGCGATCCCATGCCGCCGGCGTCAGGCAATTCAACAGCCCCGCCGCGCCCCGGCGCAACGGACGCGGCACGCCACTCAAGCGCCGGTGGAGCGCGTCGGCCCAGAAATAACGGCTGTAGCCGGCGAATACCTCGTCGCCGCCATCACCCGACAACGCCACCGTGACATGCCGGCGCGTCAGCGCCGAAACCAGATAGGTGGGAATTTGCGAGGAGTCGGCAAAGGGCTCGTCGTACCATTCGGGCAGGCGGGGAATGACGGCCAAGGCGTCCTTGGCCTCGACGTAAAATTCGGTGTGGTCGCAGCCCAGGTGCAGGGCGACCCGCTTGGCGTGCGCGGCCTCGTCATAGCCGGGTTCGCGAAAGCCGATGGAAAACGTCTTGACCGGACGGCTGCTGTTGGCCTGCATCAGGGCGACGACGGTGGAGGAATCGATGCCGCCGGAAAGAAAAGCGCCCAGCGGCACATCGGCGATCATCCGCCGGCGCACCGCGTCGGAAAGCAGTTCTTCCCCCCGCGCCACCGCCTCGGCGTCGGTCCAGCGCCGCTGGCCGGCGGCGGCAAGACCCGAGCGCGCCACCTCGCGCAGGTCCCAGAACGCCGCGAGCTCCGGCGCCTTGCCGGGCGCCAATGTCAGGATATGGCCTGGCGGCAGCTTGGCCACCCCGGCGTAAATGCTTTTTGGCTGCCCGATATAGCCGTGGCGGAAATAGCCCGCCACGGCGTCGCGGTCGATCTCGGGCGTCCAGCCCGGACAGGCGCGCAAGCCCTTCAACTCGGACGCGAAGGCGAACAGGCCGGCGTTCGCCACGTAATAAAGCGGCTTGATGCCGAGGCGGTCGCGCACCAGGACGAGCACCCGCGTGCGGCGATCCCACAAGGCAAACGCGAACATGCCGATCAGGCGGCGCGCCGCCGCCTCGGTTCCCCAGGCGGCGCAGGCCTCGAGGATCACCTCGGTGTCGGAGGCGCCGCGAAGGCGGCAGCCGCCAGCTTCCAGCTCGCGGCGCAGCTCGGTGAAATTATAGACCTCGCCATTATAGGTGATGACGTAGCGTTCGTCGGCGGAGACCATGGGCTGGGCGCCGGTGGGACTCAAATCGATGATCGCCAGCCGCCGGTGACCGAAGGCCGCCCGGGCTTCGGCATCGACCCAGATCGCGCCCGCGTCGGGGCCGCGGTGACGCTGAACGTCGGCCATGGCGCGAGCGATTTCCGGCAAGCCTTGCGGCGAGAGCTTGCCCCCGCGATCGATCAGCCCCGCAATAGCGCACATGAGTGTCCGCACCCCCTCGACGAGGGGCCAATCTGACAGAGGGCCGGCGGTCTGTCAGCAACCGGAGATCAAATCAGGCCGGCGAAATAGCGCATGAAGACGACGTGCAACTCGCCGAACCACAGCGGCGTCTGCACCGTGGTGGCAAACAACCCGGCGACGATGGCCAGACCGTAAGGCACGCCTTCGCCATCGATCAGCACGATGGGCAGGCGCACCGCCCTCTCGCCGGAAAAGGTAACCGCGAGCTGAATCAGCACCTTTCGCAACACATAGAAGAACACAGCGACGACGCCGCCCAGCAGGCCCACGGCGAGGAGAAAGAAGGGGAGCGCCCAAAATCCCGTCCACAAGGCCCCGGCGACCAGCAGCTTGATGTCGCCGCCGCCGAAGATGCGGAAGCGGAAGAGCAAGACGCCGCCGAGGAAAACCAGGACGCCGGCGCCCAAATGGCTTAGCCAGTCCACCTGCCCCACGCGCACGGCGGCAGCAACGAAGAGCGACGCCAGCAAGGCGCACACCCAATTGGGGATGCGCAGCGTGGCGATGTCGTAAACCGCCGCCAGCCCAAGAAGGGCTAGAAAGGAATTGAGAACGAGAGCGTCGAGATTCATCGACCGGCGCCGGTTCCGTTTGTTGGCAAAATGGGCGGCGTAGCCGACTTCATCGTCATGGTCGGCGCGGCGGCTGTTCCAGCGCGCTGGCGGGCCCGCAAGTCGGCCAGGTTCTGGGCCGCCTTGGCGTGGTAGGACGGGCTCGTTTCCATGGCGCGGGCGAAGTAGGATTCGGCGCCGCGGTAGTCTCCCTGGCGCATGGCGATGACGCCAATGTCGTTGAGCACATCGGGCATGTCCTTGCCCTCCACCCCGGCCAGGGCTTCGGCGTAACGGCCGCCCCACGCCAGGGCCAGGCGCCGGTTGTTGCGCGCCGCCTTCAGCCCCGGCTCGAGCGCCAGCGCCTTGCCAAAATGCACCAGCGCCTGATCGGCGCGGCCTTGCAGCATGCGGGCGTAGCCGAGATTGTTCTCCACCGTGGCGGCGGCGGGGTTGATGGCCAAGGCGCGCAAATAACTCGCCTCGGCCTGGGGGAAATCGCCACGGGCGGCGAAGATCAGCCCGCGCGCGTTCCACGCCCGCCACATCGACGGCTTGGCCGCCAGGGCAGCGTCGATCAGCGGCAAGGCCGCATCGTCGCGGCGCAACATCACCAGCGCCACCGCCTGACCCTGCTGCGCCTGCGCCCGGAAAGTGGCGTCGACCGCGGCGGCGGCGAAGCTTTGCTCCGCCAATAGCGGCCGGCCGCGAGCCAGATGCACCTCGCCCATGCCCAGATGGGCGGCGGCTTGGTCTCGATCCTGCGCGAGAACGGCGCCAAACGCCGCTTCGGCATCGTCGTAGCGTTCGTCCGCCAGGGCGGCCTGACCGGCGCGCAAGCGATCGGCAGGAGCGATCTCCTCGCCCTTAATGCCGGCGTACGCGGCGGACGAAGGCGCCGCCGGCGGGACGCTGGCGCAAGCCCCCGCCAGGAGCGCCGCCGCGAGGCCGGTGGCGCGCGCGATCGCCAGGGTGGCGCGATTAGCCGGCATTGCCGGCCTTCGTCGATTTCGTCGTGGTCTTTTTCGGCACGATGGACAAGGGGCTGGCGGTCGCCGCGCCATTCGACGTCGTGGCTTCGGCCTCGTCGGGCGGTACCGGCGGCAGCAGGTTCGCGTCGGTGGGCACATCGCCCGGCCATGCCGTCGTATGCGGCAACTCAGGCAAATCCGGCACCGCCGAACCTGCCCCAGGGAGGGCCGGCGCCCCGATCGCGTCCATGTTGCCGGCATCCCTGGCAGCGGTTTCCTCGATCTTGACGGCGGTGGCGTTCACGCCTGTATCGTCCTTCGGCGCGGAGCCCTCCGCTGGCGAGGCCAGCACGGTGGGCGACGATGGGGCGGATGAGGAGCCGCCGCCACCCAGCCATTTCGGCAACCAACCCAGGGTCCCGCCCTTCGAATCGCTGGCGGCGGCAGGTTCCGGCGCCACGACCGTGATGTTCGCCGGCGCTTCAAGCGTGGCGCTCTCGGCCGCCGCGCCGGTCGCGGGCATCGATACCGGCGGGGGCAATGATTCCGGGCCCGGCTGGCCGCCCACCGGCGCCAGCGCCACATCCCGGACCTTGGCGCCCTTGAAGGCGTTGCCGCTCAACAACTCGCGGCGATCGAAGTCGAGAATGTCGGCGCCCAATCGAACGCGCACATGCGCGGCCTGTTTTGCCTCGGGTTGCAGGCGCGCCGTCAGCGGCAACTGCTTTCGCACCATCTCCGCGGCCACGCGCCAGCCCTCCTGGTAGAAGACCACCGTCTCCTTGTTGGAGAAGCTCGCGTCGTTGCTCAGCCGCATGTTCTTGAGGCCGCGCAACTCCAGATAGCCGCGCACGCGGCGCGCCATCTGCGCCCGGCCGGTGCCGTTGGAAATTTCCACATTGAAGGTGGAGGTGGGTACGATCGATGTGTCGCCCGGCTCAACCGCCGGCAGGGACAGCATGGCCATCGCGGCCGGCCGCGGCCGCGCGGCCGGGCCGCCCTGGGGGACCAGCGAGCGCGGCTGCGCCACGGATGCGGCGAGGGAATCGCCGCCGCCGTGCGTCAGCGCCAGCGGAATGGCCGGGTGCGGCGCCTGGGCGGTGCGCGGGTCCACCTCCGGCCGCACCAGCGCCAGCATCGCTTCCGGCCTCGGCTTGGTCACCAGGGTATGGACGCTGGTGGACACGCGTTCGATGTAGGGACCCTGGCGTTGCGCCAGACCAGCGGCGGCCATCCGCGGCGGCGCGGCGGGCGGGGACTGCGCGGCCAACCGCTCGGCCATGGCCATGTTGTCGGCCTTGGGCGCGACACCGGCGCCGTCGCGGGCGCCGGCGAGGCGGAAGTATTGCATCGCGGCGTCGTACCTGCCCTGCAAGACCAGCGAGTAACCGACGTTGTTCAGCGTGCGGGGCGAATCGGGGGCAAGCGCCAAGGCGCGATCGTAGTACTTTTTCGCCACGTCGTAGCGGCCTATGCGATCGTAGGTGGCGGCTACCGCGTTCAGCGTATCCACCGAACCCCCGTCCTGCGCCAGCGCGGCGTGAAAGGATTCCAGCGCCAAGCCGAAATTGCCCTCGGCGAATTGAACGTGGCCACGGTTGAGGGACGAGCGGTCGCGGGCGAAGTCGTCGCTGAACTCGTACCGCCTGTTCGCGCCCTCGTCGCCCTTGCCGGACGAGCCACCGAACCATGGGCCGTTGCATCCCGCGAGCGACAAGCCCGCCATCACCGTTCCAAGCAAAGCCCTGTAGTGTTTCATCGTCCTCTCCTTACGCCGCGGTCGCGCCGATCAGCTGCCGCTCAACGTGGGCAGCAGCTGGCGCACGACGCGAATGATCGCCGGGGTCATCACGACCGTCAGCAAGGCCGGCAAGATGCACAAAACCAGTGGAATCGACAGCAGAACCGGCAGCATGCCGGCCCGCTCTTCCGCTTTCAGCATGCGCTTGGCGCGCATTTCGTCGGAGTGAATGCGCAAGGTCTGCGCCAGCGACGTACCGAGCTTTTCCGATTGCACGAGCATGGTGACCAACGACCCCACCTCCTCGATGCCAATGCGATCCGAAAGATTGCGCAGCGCTTCCTCGCGCCGGCGGCCGGCGCGCAACTCGGCGCTGAGCATGGCGAACTGCATGGCCAGGATCGGGTGCGCGCGGTTGACCTCGATGCCGACGCGGTCGATGGCCGCATCCAGGCCGAGGCCGGCCTCGACGCAAATGAGCAGCATGTCGAGGGTGTCGGGAAATCCCTCGCGCGCCAAGCGTTGACGCTTGCGCACGCGGAGCGTGACCCACATGTTCGGCGAGTAGGCGCCAAGCAAGGCGATCGCCCCCGCGATGGCGACAAGCTGGGTGGTGTCCATGTCCGTCGACCAGAGCGGTGACAGCACGCTGAACAAGATGGGCAGGCCGATGCCAAGAATGACGCGGACGGCGAAAAAAACGCTGACGGCCGTGGGCGCGAAGTAACCGGCCTGCACCAGCCGGAGCCGGAGCGCGGTGGCGCGCCCGTCGCCGTCCATCGGCTTGGCGCCGACGCGCTCGCCCACCGCCAAGAGGAATTTCAGGAATGGACGGTCGCCGAGGCTGAAGCGAATGGAGGCGCCGCTCGACATCACGCGCGCGGTTTCCGGCGAGTCTTCCAACCGCCGGCGCAGCACGTCGCCTTCGCCCACCAGGAACATGGCGCCGATGCCCAGCAGCAGGACGACGCCGAAAACGAGGGTGAGAATCAGGAACTCCGTCCCGCTGCCGAAGAGATTGCTGAAAAAATTCATGACGACCCGGGATCAAATCCGAAACTTGACCATTTTGTACATGGCGAAAATGCCGGCGAAGGCCATGACCGCGCCGGTGCCGATGAGCGTCGTGTACAGCGGGTCATCCTTGACCGCGTCGAAGTACTCGGGACGCGAGAGCTTGATGAAGCCGAAGACCAGGAACGGCAGCACCGAGAGGATAATCGCCGAAATGCGCCCTTCGGCCGTCAGCGCCTTGATCTTGAGCAGCATGCGGTGGCGGTCGCGGATGACGCGCGACAAGCCGCCGAGAATCTCGGCCAAATTGCCGCCGACCCCGGCCTGAATGTTGACGGCGGCGACCATGAATTGCAGGTCGCCATGCCCGGTGCGCCCGAGCATGTTGTCGAGCGCCTCGCGCAGATCGAGACCGTAGGTCATTTCGTCGATGGCGATACCGAACTCGCTGCCGATCGGGTCCTTCATCTCGTCCGCCACCATGGCGAGCGCGGTGGAAATCGGGTGTCCGGCGCGCAGGCTGCGGACGATGATGTCGAGGGCGTCGGGCAGTTGCGAGCTGAATGCCTTGAGGCGGCGGCTTTTCTTCATCTTGATGAAGAACACGGGCAGGATCACGCCAAAGACCGCCGCCAGCAGCGCCGCGGTCACGACCGTCGACATCACCAACCCGAGGGCGGCGCCGGTCAATCCCAGCACCACCATGCCCAGCAACACCATTCCGAGCGGCGCGTGAATGCCGGCGTGGGTGATCATGCGGTCGAACGACGCCACCGGCCGGAAGGTGCCGATCAGGGACTGCAGGAAATTGACGGCGCCCCCGCGCGCGTCCTCGGCCCGGCGCAGCTTCTGCAGCACCGTTTCGGCGTCCTGTCCCGACCCCAGCATCTTGAGGCGGCGGTTGACCCGACGCTGGGATCCCCCGCGGAGTTCGCCGATGAAGTAGAACAACCCCTCGGCCATCAGGAGCACGATGACGAACACCGCGCCGAGCAGGATGTATTCGAAGCTTATGGACATGGCGCGCGTTCCCTCAGGTCAACGCGCGATCGGGCCGGAAGATGTCCGGCGAAACCTTGATGCCGTGCACTTCCAGGTGATGCATGAACTTCGGGCGGATGCCGGTGGCGCGGTACTCGCCGACGACGTTGCCGTCGGCTTCGGTGCCGACACGGTGGAACTTGAAGATCTCCTGCATGCTGATGGTGTCGGACTCCATGCCGGTGATCTCTTGCACGCTGACCATGCGGCGGCGGCCGTCGGTCATGCGCTGCATCTGCACCACGACCTGAATGGCCGAGGCGATCTGCTGGCGGATGCTGCGTACCGGAATATCGAATCCGGCCATGCCCACCATCTGCTCGAGGCGGGTGATGGCGTCGCGCGGGGTGTTAGCGTGCACGGTGGTCAACGAACCCTCGTGGCCCGTGTTCATCGCCTGCAGCATGTCGAAGGCTTCGCCACCGCGGCACTCGCCGAGGATGATGCGGTCGGGGCGCATACGCAGGGCATTGCGGACCAGATCGCGCTGATTCACCTCGCCCTTGCCCTCGATGTTGGAGGGGCGGGTTTCCATGCGGGCGACATGCGGCTGCTGAAGCTGCAACTCGGCGGCGTCCTCGATGGTGACCACGCGCTCGCGCATGTCGATGTAGCGCGAAAGGGCGTTCAGCGCCGTCGTCTTGCCGCTGCCGGTGCCGCC
>CAZIVY010000215.1:0-2298 GCA_964542505.1 uncultured Rhodospirillaceae bacterium | reverse complement strand
GGATCGGACGGGTGGAATGAAATTTTTTGTCGATACGGCGGACACCGAGGAAATTCGCGAACTGGCGGACACCGGGTTGGTGGACGGCGTCACCACCAACCCGTCGCTGGTGGCCAAGACCGGGCGCGATTTCATCCAGGTCATCAAGGAAATCTGCAAGCTGGTGGACGGCCCGGTTTCGGCGGAAGTCGCGGCGACGGAATTCGACGCCATGATGGCGGAAGGCCGGCGCCTCGCCGACCTGGCGGTCAATGTGGCGGTGAAGGTGCCGCTGACCATGCCGGGCCTCAAGGCGTGCCGGGCGCTCAGCCAGGCGGGCATCGCGGTCAACGTGACGCTGTGCTTTTCGGTGCCGCAGGCGATTCTCGCCGCCAAGGCCGGGGCGGCCTTCGTGTCGCCCTTTGTCGGCCGCCTGGACGACATCGGCGAGGACGGCATGGCCCTGATCCGCGATATCGTCACCGTCTACAACAATTATGAGAGCATCAAGACCGAAGTGCTGGTGGCGAGCATCCGCCACCCCATGCATCTGGTGGAAGCGGCGAAGATCGGCGCCCATGTCGCCACGATCCCTCCGGCGGTGATGCGGGGCCTGGCCAAGCATCCCCTCACCGACAAGGGCTTGGCGGCGTTCCTGGCCGACTGGCAGAAGACCGGCCAGTCGATCCTGGGCCGCGCCTGATATCGGGCATGACGCCATTTCTCGCCGCCGCCGATACCGTCGCGGCGGCGGAGGCGTGGCTCGACTGGCTCGGCGCGGAGCGGCGGGCCGCCGCGCATACGCTGGCGGCCTACCGATCCGATCTCGCCCAGTTCCTGGCTTTTCTCACCGATCATCTGGGCCGTCCGCCGGCTTTGGCCGACCTGGCGGGCTTGCGCGCGGCGGATGTGCGCGCCTGGCTGGCCCGGCGGCAGCGGGAAAATTATCAGCCCGCCTCGGCCGCCCGGGGGTTGAGCGCGGCGCGGAGCTTTTTCCGCCGCCTGCACCGCCTGGGGCAACCGGCGAACGGCGCCATCGCCGCCGTGCGCTCGCCCAAGCGCCCGCGCATGCTTCCCCGGCCGCTTGGGCAGGCGCAGGCCATGGCCGCCGCCGCCAATGCCGTCACCGACGGGGATGGGGACGGGATGCCGGCATGGGTTGCCTTGCGCGACCGGGCGGTGCTGACGCTGCTTTACGGTTGCGGGCTTCGCATCTCCGAGGCGCTGGCGCTGAACGGGCGCAGTGTCGCGGATGGCGACAGCCTGGTGGTCACGGGCAAGGGCAACAAGCAGCGCCTGGTGCCAGTCCTGCCGGCGGTGCGGGCGGCGATCGACGCCTACCGCGCCGCCTGCCCCTTCCCCTTGGCCGCGGGCGAGGCCTTGTTTCGCGGGCAGCGCGGACGCCGCCTCGACGCCGCCATCGTGCAGAAGCGCGTGCGGGCGCTGCGCGCGAGCCTGAACCTGCCCGCGCACGCCACGCCCCACAGCCTGCGCCACAGCTTCGCGACGCATTTGCTGGCCGGGGGCGCGGATCTGCGCTCCATCCAGGAGCTCTTGGGGCACGCGTCGCTGGCCACCACCCAGCGCTACACCGAGGTGGACGCGACGCGGCTGCTGGCGGTTTACGACCAGGCGCATCCGCGCGCGCGGGGGCGTTGAGGTCATGCCCGCGGCGACGGCGCGGCGGTTGTCGGCAAAGCCGATCGAGGCCCATGAGCGCCTGATCGTCGCTCTCGACATGCCCGATCCGGCGGCGGCCAAGCGGCTGGTGGAGAGTCTCGGCAACAGCGTGGGCTTCTACAAGGTGGGGCTCGAGCTGTTCATGGCCGGCGGCTATTTCGAATTGCTGGAGTGGCTGGCGGCGCGGGGAAAAAAATACTTCGTCGACCTGAAATTTTTCGACGTGCCGCAAACCGTGGCGTCGGCGGTGCGCCAATTGCGCGGCCGGGGCGCGACCTTCGCCACCGTGCACGGCAATGACGCGATGATGAAAGCCGCCGCCGCCGAAAAAGGCGAGACCAAGATCCTGGCGGTGACGGCGCTGACCAGCCTGGACGAAGGGGATTTGAAGGCGCTGGGCTTCGCGGTGGACGTGGGCCAGCTTGTGCTCTCGCGGGCGCGGCGGGCGCTGGCCGTGGGGTGCGATGGGGTCATCGCGTCGGGGCTGGAGGCTTCGGCCCTGCGGGCGGAACTCGGCGAAAAAATCCTCATCGTCGTGCCCGGCATCAGGCCGGTGAAAAACACCGACGACCAGAAGCGCACGGTGGACGTAGAGGACGCCTTCAATGCCGGCGCCGATTACATCGTCGTCGGGCGGCC
>CAZIVY010000214.1:0-16508 GCA_964542505.1 uncultured Rhodospirillaceae bacterium | reverse complement strand
AAGCGGTAGTTCATTTCCGCCAGCATCAGCTTGGCGATGGCCACCAGTTCGTCGGCGCTGTAATCGGGAAAATCGACGTGGTGGGCGATGCGCGAGCGCATGCCGGGATTGCTGTGGAAAAAGCGCTCCATCCTGTCCTTGTAGCCGGCCAGGATCACCACCAGGTCGTCGCGGTTGTTCTCCATGATTTGCAGCAGGATCTCGATCGACTCCTGGCCGTAATCGCGCTCGTTCTCGGGCTTGTAAAGGTAATAGGCCTCGTCGATGAACAAGACGCCGCCCATCGCCTTCTTGATCACCTCGCGGGTCTTGGGCGCGGTGTGGCCGATATATTGGCCGACCAGATCGTCGCGCGTCACCGCCACCAAATGGCCCTGGCGGACGTAGCCGAGCCGGTGGAGGATTTCCGCCATGCGCAGCGCCACCGTGGTCTTGCCGGTGCCGGGATTGCCGGTGAAGCTCATGTGCAGTGTCGGCGCCGCCGATGTCAGGTCGAGCTTTCGGCGCAGCCGGTCCACCAGCAACAAGGCGGCTGTTTCGCGGATGCGGGTCTTGACCGGGCGCAGCCCGATCAGCTCGAGGTCGAGCTTGTCGAGGACTTCCTGGACGTGGGAATCGCGGAATTCGGCGGCGAGGTCGACCGGCGTGTCGTCGGGCAAGGCCGGCGGCGGGTTATCGGCCATCGGTTCCGGTCAGTACCGCTCGCCTTCCGGCTTGTCGGCGGCGTAGGAGCGAATGGTGTAGCCCATGGCGCGGCCGTCGCGTTCCTGGCGGATCAGCGCGAAACCCGGCTCCTTCTTCGGCCGGTTGACGAGGAACGACATGCGGGGCGTTTCCCAGCCGCGCGTCGAATCGAACGCCGTCACGCGGACGTAATAATTGGGGAAGGTTTTGCGGCAGTTGTCGATCTCGAGCAGGATGGCGGCCGGGTCCTTGAGATCGAACATCGGCATGCCGAACATTTCCCAATAGGTGTTCCGGGGATGGGGATCGTCGGTGTATTCGACGTTCACCGCCCAGCCTTGTTTCAAGGCGTATTTGATTTGCGCCGCGATCTGCGCGTCGGTCAAATCGGGGAGGAACGAAAACTGTCCCTGGGTGAGGCGCATCGCGGTTCTCCGTTCAGAAGCTGGCGGTCGCGGTGGGCACGAAGTCCGCGGTATCGGTGGATTCGTAATTGAAGCTGATGTCGCGCCAGGTGTCGAGCGCGGCCTTGAGGGGCGAGCACCATTTGGCGGCGGCGTCGAGGATAGCCGGACCCTCGGCCAGGTAATCGCGGCCTTCGTTGCGCGCCATGATCATCGTCTCCAGCGCCACCCGGTTGGCGGTGGCGCCGGCCTGGATGCCCATGGGGTGGCCGATGGTGCCGCCGCCGAATTGCAGCACCACGTCCTCGCCGAGATAATGCAGCAACTGGTGCATCTGCCCGGCGTGGATGCCGCCCGACGCCACCGGCATGACCTTGTTGAGCGAGGCCCAGTTCTGCTCGAAAAACAGGCCCTTTTCGAGCTGCTGGGGGGTGTGGGTGTCGCGCAAGGTGTCGTAGAAACCGGCGATCATCCGCGGATCGCCCTCGAGCTTGCCGACCACGGTGCCGGCGTGGATGTGATCGACGCCCGCCATGCGCATCCACTTGCAGATGACGCGGAAATTCATGCCATGGTTTTTCTGCCGCGAATAGGTCGAGTTGCCGGCGCGGTGCAAATGCAGGATCACGTCGTTCTTGCGCGCCCACTTGGCCATGGACTGGATGGCGGTGTAGCCGATTACCAGATCGATCATGACGATGATGCTGCCGAGGCTCTTGGCGAATTCGGCGCGCTCGTACATTTCTTCCATGGTGCCGGCGGTGACGTTCAAATAGTGGCCCTTGACCTCGCCGGTGGCGGCGGAGGCCTTGTTCACCGCCTCCATGCAGTAGAGAAAGCGGTCGCGCCAGTGCATGAACGGTTGCGAGTTGATGTTCTCGTCGTCCTTGACGAAGTCGAGCCCGCCCTTCAGCGCCTCGTACACCACGCGCCCGTAATTGCGTCCCGAAAGCCCAAGCTTCGGCTTGGTGGTGGCACCCAGCAGCGGGCGGCCGAATTTATCCAGGCGCTCGCGTTCGACCACGATGCCGGTGGCCGGACCCTGGAACGTCTTGAGGTAGGCGGCCGGCAGGCGCATGTCTTCCAGGCGCAGCGCCTTGACCGCCTTGAAGCCGAACACGTTGCCGATGATCGAGGCGGTGAGGTTGGCGATGGAACCGGGCTCGAACAAGTCGATGTCGTAGGCGATGTAGGCGAAGTACTGCGCCTCGTTCTTGGTGCCGGGACCGGTGTTGGGCACCAGGTCGGAACGGTAGGCCTTGGCACGGTAGGTCTCGGCGGCGGTCAGGCGGTCGGTCCAAACCACCGTCCAGGTCGCGGTCGAGGATTCGCCGGCCACGGCCGCCGCCGCCTCCTCGTGATCGACGCCGGGCTGGGGCGTGATGCGGAACAACGCCAGGACGTCGGTGTCCTTGGGAACGTAGTCGCGATCCCAATAGCCCATCTGCTTGTAGGGAATGACGCCCGGCTTGTAGCGTTCCTTGCCTTCGATCGCCTTGGCCTGGATCGCCTTGCCGGAAGTCGCCTTGTTCTGGGTCTTCATGCTGCTCGCAACTCCCGCTCCATCTCGCCGCGGTACATGCCGCGGCAGGCGGCGCTGTTGAACTTGGCGCGGCAATAAAGCGCGCTCCGCGCCGCCGCGAAATTGCCGGGGTTGCCCTTCCAGCGCTTCATCGCCAGGTCCTGGAGCGCGCGGCCGTAGGAAAAGCTCACCAACCAGGGGTTGGCGCCCGGCATCGCGTTCATGGCGTTCAGATGCTCGGTCGCCAATTCGTCGCTCTGGCCGCCGGACAAGAAGGCGATGCCTGGAACCGCCGCCGGCACGGTGCGGCGCAGGCTGCGCAGCGTGTGCTCCGCGACCTCGGCGATGCCGGCCTGGGTGGGGCAGTTCTTGCCGGAGAGAACCATGTTGGGTTTGAGGATGATGGCTTCCAGCCGCACGCCCTGTTCGTGCAAGGCATGGAAAACGCCGTGCAGCGCCGCCGTGCTGGCCGCCTCGCAAGTGTCGATGTCGTGGCCGCCGTCCATCAGCACCTCGGGCTCGACGATGGGGACCAGCCCGCCTTCCTGGCACAGGCGCGCATAACGCGCCAGCGCGTGGGCGTTGGCGTCGATGCAATAGCGGCTGGGCAGCCCCGGGCCGATGGCGATGACCGCGCGCCATTTGGCGAAACGGGCGCCGAGCTTGTGGTATTCCGCCACCCGCTCGCGCAGGCCATCAAGGCCCTCGGTGATTTTTTCGTTGGGCGAACCGGCCAGCGCCTTGACGCCGGTATCGACCTTGATGCCGGCAACGATGCCCTGCTGACGCAGCAACTCGGGTATCGGCGTGCCGTCGGCGGTGCTTTGCCGGATGGTCTCGTCGAACAAAATGGCGCCGGCGATGAATTCGCCCAGGCCCGGCGTGCCCAGCAGCAAAACGCGGTAATCGCGGCGGTTTTCCGGCGTCGAGGGAATGCCGAGTTTCTGAAAACGGGCGGAGCAGGTGGCGTTGCTTTCGTCGGCGGCCAGAATCCCCTTGCCGTCGGCTACCAAGGCGCGGGCCGTGGCGTCGAGTTTTTCCATCCCTGATGGCGGCATTTTTTCCTCCCTACATTTGTCGTTTGGCGGCCGGCGGACCGCTCAGGCGGCGCACCCGGGCGGCGACGGCGGCGGGCGTGATGGCGAAGTGATCGTAAAGCGCCTCGGCCGGCGCCGAGGCGCCAAAACCGGTCATGCCGACGACGGCGTCATCATGGCCCACATAGCGCGACCAGCCCATGGCCACGCCGGCCTCGACGGCGACACGGACACCGGTGTCGCCCAACACCTGGTGGCGGTAGGCCGCCGGCTGGCTATCGAACAGGTCCCAGCACGGCATGGAGACGACGGCGGTAGGTATGCCCTCGCGCTGCAAGACGTCGCGCGCCGCGAGTGCGATCTGAACCTCGGAGCCGGTGGCGAGCAGCGTCGCCTGGCGCGGGCCGTCGGCCTCCGCCACCACATAGGCGCCGCGTGCGCTCATGTTTTCGGTGGCGAACGCCCGCGGGAGCGCGGCCAAGTTCTGGCGCGTCAACGCGATCACCGATGGCGCCGCCGTTGACTGCAACGCCGCCGCCCAACATTCCGCCGTTTCCACCGCGTCGGCGGGGCGGAAGACATGGACGTTGGGCATGGCGCGCAGGCTGGCCAAATGCTCCACCGGCTGGTGCGTCGGCCCGTCCTCGCCCAGGCCGATGGAATCGTGGGTCATGACGAAGACCACCCGCAAGCCCATGATCGCCGCCAAACGGATCGCGGGGCGGCAATAATCGGTGAAGACCAGGAACGTCCCGCCATAGGGAACCAGGCCGCCGTGCAGCGCCATGCCATTCATCGCCGCCGCCATGGCGTGCTCGCGGACGCCGTAATGGATGTAGCGGCCGGCGAAATTGTCGCGGGTGACCACCGCCAGAGTCCTGGTCTTGGTGTTGTTCGATCCGGTGAGGTCGGCCGAGCCACCGATCAATTCGGGGATGGCGGGGTTGAGCACCTCAAGCGCCTCTTGGGATGCCTTGCGCGTCGCCCAATTGGGCTTCGTTTCCGCCAGGCGGCGCTTGTGGTCGTTGAGCGCGTCGAGCCAGAAGGCGGGCAATTCGCCTTTTTGCGCGCGTTGAAATTCGTCGCGCGCCTTGGGCTCCAGGCGGGAAATGCTTTCCTGCCATGCGCGGTAGGCGCCGGCGCCGCGGCCGCCAGCGGCGCGCCATGCCGCCAACACAGCGTCGGGGACGACGAACGGCGCGTGGGTCCAACCCAATGCCTGGCGCGCGCCCGCGACTTCCGCGGCGCCCAGCGGGCTGCCATGGGTGGCGGCGGTGCCGGCCTTGGTGGGAGCGCCGTAACCGATGGTGGTCCGGCAGGCGATGAACGTGGGCAGCGCGCTCGACTTCGCGGCGGCGATGGCGCGGGCCACCGCTTCCGGGTCGTGGCCGTCAACCGCGTCGGTATTCCAGCCGGCGGCGCGGAAGCGGGCGATCTGATCGTCCGATACCGTCAGCGAGGTCGGCCCGTCGATGGAGATGCGGTTGTCGTCCCAAAGGACGATGAGGCGGTTGAGGCGCAAATGCCCGGCGAGGGAAATCGCCTCGTGGCTGATGCCTTCCATGAGGCAGCCGTCGCCGGCGATGGCGTAGGTGTGGTGATCCACCGCCTCGGCGCCGAAGCGGGCCGCCAGCAGCCGCTCCGCCAGCGCCATGCCGACGGCGTTGGCCAGGCCCTGGCCCAAGGGGCCGGTCGTCGTCTCGATGCCGGCGGCGTGGCCGTATTCGGGGTGGCCCGCCGTGCGGCTTCCCATCTGGCGGAAATTCCGCAACTCGTCCAGCGTCATGTCCTCGTAGCCGGTGAGGTAGAGCAGCGCGTAAAGCAGCATCGACCCGTGGCCGGCCGAAAGCACGAAACGGTCGCGGTCCGGCCAGCGCGGAAAAGCGGGGTCGAATTTCAGGAAGCGGGTGAACAGCACCGTCGCCACGTCGGCCATGCCCATGGGCATGCCGGGATGGCCGGAATTGGCCTTTTCCACCGCGTCCATCGCCAGGGCGCGAATGGCGTTGGCCATGTCGCGGTGGGGGGCGGCGAGAGGACCCGGCTCGACCGGGCCGATGCGTTGCGCGGCGGCGGGCATGGGCATTCCTTTAGATGGCGTGGACACCGAGGGCGGCCTTGACCATGTGGTAGGCGATAAGAAGCTGCGTCAGGGCGAGCGGGTGGCTCTTGTGGCGGGCGTTCTTGCGGTCGGTGTATTCGCCCACGTTCATGCGAAGATGCCTCGCTTCGGGCAGCAAAGTCCAGAGCAGGTCCTCGATCCGCTTGGCCCGCCGGTCGTCGATGATGCCGGCGATTTCGAGCACGTCCACGGGCTTGCCGTCGCGGTCGCGCGATAGTTCGAGATGCAGGCCGTCGCGCACGCTCGGGTCCAGAATGGGCGAAAGATCGGGGTGGGGCAGCGTCGGCCGCAGGACATGGCGCACGTTGAGGTGCGCGCCCGTTTCCTCGGCGTTGTCCGAGGGCGGGTAGAAGTTGATCACCACGTCGGCGAAGGTGCGCTGGGGGTGAATGAAGGCGGGGCTGTCGCTCTTGCGCTTTTCCAGCGATTGCATCACCTGCTCGCGGGTGTAGCCGCGCTTGGCGGTGTCGCGCTGCACCTTCCAGCGCACGCGCAAGCTCTCGTCGGGTTCGAGGTAGAGCTTGACGTCGTAGCATTCGCGCATGGCCCGCGTGCTGTAGCCGAGCAGCCCCTCGACGATGATGTAGGGCCTTGGAGCCACGTACTGGGGCGGGTCGAGTTCGCCCGTCGAGTGATTGTAAACCGGCTTCAGGATCGCCTCGCGGGCGCGCAGCAGCTTCAGATGCTGCTCCATGATGTCGATGTAGTTGGCGCGCGGGTCGAGGGCCGAAAGGCCGTTCACGGCGCGCTCGGCGCGCGAATAACGGTGGTAGTCGTCGCTGCAAATGATGGCCACGCGGTCGGCGCCCAAGATGTCGGCGACACCCGACGCCAGGGTTGTCTTGCCGGAGGCGGAATCGCCGACGATGCCGAGGATGACCGGGTCCTTGACGCGATTTTGCGGCATCGCGCTTAGCCTTCCCGACGGGTGGGTGGGGCGCGCCGCCTGAAGGTGGTCAGTATCTGGCGCTCGGCCTCGACGCCGGCAACCATGAACGTCTGCACGCGGTCGAACGCGGCGCTGCGGTCGACGCCGTCGAAAAGCAGGCCGGTGGTGATGCCGGTGGCGCAAAAATAGACTTCCTCCGAGGTCACCAGTTCGTGCGCGGCGCGCCAGCGGCTGGTGTCGATGCCAGCCGCCTTCACCGCCTGGATTTCGCCCGCGAGTTGGGGATCGATGCGGCCGAGAAATTCGCCGCCCATGGCGCGGACGGCGCAGGCGGAGAGAATCCCTTCGGGGGTGCCGCCGGTGCCCATCAGGGCGTCGATGCCGGAATTGGGTATGGCCGCCATGAGCGCGCCGGCGACATCGCCGGCGGGGTAAAGGGCGACGCGCGCGCCGGCCTGGTGAATTTCCCGCACCAGGCGGTTGTGGCGCGGCTTTTCCAGCACGAAGACGGTCAAATCGGACACCTCCCTGCCGAGGATTTGGGCCAGGGTGGTCAGTTTGCGCTCCACCGGCCAAAGGGGGTCGATCTTGCCCTTCGCCGCCGGCGCGGCGGCGAACTTTTCCATGTAATAGGCCGGTCCCGGATCGAACATGGCGCCACGGGGCGCGATCGCCACCACCGCCATGGCGTTGGTCAGGCCCTTGGCCAGATAGGTGGTTCCTTCCACCGGGTCGATGGCGATGTCCACCTTGGCCGGGGAGTCCGGGCGCCCAACGCGCTCGCCGTTGAATAGCTGCGGCGCCTGATCCTTCGCCCCTTCGCCGATCACCACCGTGCCGTCGATATCGAGGCGGTTGAGGGCTTCGCGCGTGGCGTTGACGGCGGCGGCGTCGCCTTTTTCCTTGTCGCCGCGGCCGATCCAGTCATAAGCGGCAATGGCCGCTGCCTCGCTGACCTGGCGCAGCGCGTAGAGAAACGAGCCATCGAAAAGGCGCTGCGGCATATGTCCGAACCGTGCCGATAAAGCCATTCGCCAGGCACTAGCGCATATCCGGCGGCCGGCTGGGAACGCCCATGCGGTCAGGACGATAAACTCTTACGGTCAGGCCGAAGCCTGACCTTTCGGCTAGGTCAGCCGCCGGTCAAGTAGCGCGCCACGGCCTGGGCCTTGTTCCGCACCGCCAGCTTCTCGTAGAGATTCCGCAGGTGAAACTTGACCGTGTGCAGGCTTATTCCGAGATCGCGGGCGAGCGCGGCGTTGTTCTTGCCGCTGGACAGCGCGGCCAGAAGCTGGCGCTCGCGCGCGGTCAAGCCGGCCAGGGGATCGCGGCTCAACTGACTGACATCGACAAAGGGAAAAGCCATGCGGCCGGCGGCCACCGCCGCCACGGTTTCCAGCAGGCGCTCGGGCGGCTCGCTCTTGTGGCAATAGCCGGCGGCGCCCAGCGCCATGGCCTGGCGCGCTATGTCGGCGTCCTTGTTGCCGGTGTAAATGACGATGCGCGGCGAGGCTTGACGGTCGCGCAGGGCCTGGAGGACGCCGCGGCCATCCACATGGGGCATGTCCCAACCGATGACGCCAACGTCGAAGCCGAGCCGCTCCACCGCGGCGAGAAATCGCTCCCCGTCGGCGGCGGTGGCCAGCAAGCGGTAAGCGCCGTCGGCGCCGAAAATCTGCTTCAAGGCATGAAGCACCAGGGAGCTCTTGTCGGCGACGACGAGTTCAATCGGGGTCTTGGCCATGTTGCTCCGCCGCAACAGGTCGCGGCTTTTACCCAACCAAACGGCTAGGGCGAAACGGAGCAGGCGTCAAGCGCCGCCGCCGCGACCTGCCCGCAATTGGATGACCGGGAACAGGGCAAACGCGACTTGCGCCAGCAGCCCCAGGGTGGAAGCGGTCGTCCGATAAGTCTCGAAATGCTGGACAACGGTGCGCCCCAACGCCAACACCGAGACACCGATTTCGGCCACCATCAGCAGGGCGAAGGCGACGGCTCCCGTCATCAGCCGGGGAGCCAGCGCGCCGGGCACGGAAAAGCGGCCGGCGATCCATCCGCACGCCACCCACGAGACCGCGAGCATGATCGGCAGTTCGACCAACACCGCGACCGCGTCGCCAATCCAAGGCGAGATGGCGTGGATCCGCAGCGTCCCGAGCAAGAACCCAGCGGCGAATACGAGAGCGAAATAGCCAAGCCCGGCGTTGAAGCCGCGCAACATCACGGATGCCCGATGAACGGCTTCTGCCGCAGGTAGCGATCGTCGCCGATCTGGGCGACGACGAAAGCGGCGACTTCATCGCGGGTGACGCGCCTGAGAGTCGTGTCGGGCGCGATGCGCGTATGGACCTCGATGGGGCCGGCCGCGGCGTTCTCCGCGAACGGCGCGGGCCGGACAATAATCCAGTCGAGGCCCGACGCCGCGATCAAGGCTTCCTGGCGATCCTTGTCCAGGTAGCGTTTTCGCGTGAACAGCGGGAAGACGATCCGGTCGTAGAAGAATCCGCCATGGCCGCGCGTTTCGCCCGCGCCGATGCCGGTGAGCGCGATCAGGCGCTTGACCCCTTCCTGCTTCATCGCCGCCATGAGAGCGGCCGTGGCGTCGGAGAACAGCGTCGTCGCGCCGGGCTTGTCGATGCCAAGCGCGAAGCACACGGCATGGGCGCCCTTGACGAACTTGCCAAGTTCGGCGGCGTCCGTGGGCTCGAACGCATGGACCTCGGCGCTTCTTGCGATGTCGGCAAGCTTTTTCGCGGCGCGGGTCTGGCAGGTCAGATCATATCCTCGATCGAGTGCGCGGCGGACGATGCGCCGTCCCACGCCGCCGCTGGCGCCTAGCACCGCTACGCGGCGTTTTCTGGCGTCTGTGGCCATGGCGTCAACCGAGCCGGCGTCAGGCCCGCAGCCGGTCGGCTTCGATGCCGGTGGCGCGGGCGATGAAGGCAAGGACCGCGGCGTCCACCACTTGCGGCTGCTGGAGATGGGGCACATGGCCGCAGGCGCGCAAGATGGCGCTTTCCACCCTTCCGGGCGCCAGGCGCGCCAGGTGTTCGATCTGCGCCGGGGAAAAGAACTCGTCGTTGTCGCCCTGGAGCGCCAGCACCGGACAGCTTATGCGGCGCACATGATCGTCCAGCCCCCAGGAGCGCCGGCCGGGGCCGGTCCAAGCCTCCACCAGGCGGGCGAACAGCAAGTCGGTCTTGCTCCCGTGGTAGCGCGCCAGCCGCGCTTTCAGGTCGCCATGCTCGAAGTCGGCGACCTGGGCCTCGATCGCCTCCAGGGTCTTGTCCTCGCGGTAAAGATGCGGCGCCAAGGCCACCACGGCGCGCACGCGTTGCGGAAAGGCGCCGGCGAAGGCGAGCGCGATGGCGGCGCCGTCGGAATGGCCGATGAGGACAGCGGCGCCTATTCCGGCGGCGTCCAGCACCGCCGGCAGATATTCAAGCGCCTCGCGGCGCAGATAGTCGCGCTCGAAGGGGCGGGTCAGAGCGTCGGAATCGCCCGCGCCCCAACGGTCATAGACCAGCGCGTTCAAGCCGGTGGCCCCGGTCAGGCGCTCGGGGATGTCGCGCCACATGCGCACGCAGCCCAGGCCTTCGTGCAAGAACACGAGGACCGGCGCGGCGGCGGCCGGGCCCATGCCCGGCGGATGGATGCGGTGGCCGCGCAACACATGGCCGTCCACGTCGAGCGCCAGTTGATGCAAGGCCGCCTCGATCACGTCGCGGAAGTCGCCGGGCGCGAGGCTCAGCAGATCGGTCTTGTTGCTGGCGAAGAAAGCCTCCACCGCGGCGGGGGCAGCGGCGCAATCCAGCCCGCGCAACGCCGCCTCCAGATCGAAAATCAGGCGCGGCGGGGTGACGAAGAAATCGCCGGTGATCAGCACTTCGCGGATGCGCTCGAAATGGGCGCCCTCGCGGCGAATGTCGGCGCGGAGCGCGCCGCCGCGCCGGGTGAGGGACGCGCTGACCGTATTGGCCGCCGGTTCCGGCGCGTCAAGCATTTCCACATAAGCGTCGGTGCCGATTTCCTCGTCGTGCAGCCGGCGCGCCAGGTCTTCCTCGGCGGCGCCGATTTCGCCCCATGCGGGCGCGATGCCCAACCCCTCGGCGAAGCCCGCCAGAAGCGCGTCGTAGATCGCCGGCAGCTCCGGCAGGCCGTCGCCCAAAATCTGGCGCATGGTGACGACGCGCTGGCGCGCCGATTCGAGATCGCGCTTGGCGAGCTTTTCCACCGGCACCTTCAGCGCCGCGATCATGTCCGCCGGATCGAAGTCGATGAGCAGCGTGCCTTGGTAGAAAATCGTGGAGCCGTCGAAAAAGCCGC
The DNA here is from genome assembly GCA_964542505.1 of uncultured Rhodospirillaceae bacterium. Taxonomy (GTDB): domain Bacteria; phylum Pseudomonadota; class Alphaproteobacteria; order Ferrovibrionales; family Ferrovibrionaceae; genus CAZIVY01. The sequence continues at coordinate 5,524 of CAZIVY010000214.1, read as the reverse complement.
CGGTGCCGCTGATCTTGCGCCCGTCCACCTCGATGTCGTTGCGCGGCCGGTAAGCGGCGTCCAGCCCAAGCTTTCGCAGGCCGAGCGCCGCCGCCTCGCAAATGCGGCGCGTGAGTTCAGCCAGATCGGCAATGCCCAGCGTGTCGCGGCGGAACACCAGTTCCCAGCCGATTTGCCCCGGATCGAGGTAAAGCCCGCCACCGCCGGTGATGCGCCGCCCGATCTGGATGCCCTTGGCGCGGCAATAATCGAGCCGCACCTCGTGGCCGAGAATTTGGTGGATGCCCACCAGCGCCGCCGGGCGGAAGCGCAGGAATCGGATGGTGTCGGGAATGACGCCGGCCTTGTGGGCCTCGATCAGCGCCTTGTCGAAGGCGATGTTGGGGCGGGCGTCGCGCAGCCCGGTGTCGATGACGCGAAAGGGTTTCGCCGTCATGGTCAATTCTTCCGCACCGCCATTTGGCGGCGGATATGGCGGATGTCGCCGCGGTTGGGCGCAAAGGGGTAGGAGGCGACGTTGCTCGGCGGCGAATCGCCATAAGGGCGGTCGCAGGCGGAGATGTCGTCGGCGAACTTGCCTGGACAGCCCGAGGTGCGGAAGGCGACTCCGGCATCGATTACCGCGTCGAGCTCGGATTGGGGGACGCCGAAATCGGCCACCCGCCCGGCGCCGTCGAAGCGGAACTGGCGCAAATGTCCGCCCCGGTAGTCGATGAGGTAGCGGGCAAGCTGGACGCGCCGCCATTGCGGGCGCGGGGCCGGCGGCAAATGATCCATGAGCGAGCCTTTTTCGGGAAAGAAGGCGAACATGTGGCTGTGGCCGCCCAGGTCGCGGATCGCCTGCACCTGGGTCAGCACGTCATGCTCGGTTTCGCCCATGCCGACGATCAGATGGGCGCCGAATTTTTCCGGCCCGAAGATGTCGGCGGCGGCCAGCATGATCTCCCAGTATTTGCGCCAGGAATGGGGTGATTGCACGCCGCGGCCGCGGGTGCGGTCGAAAATTTCCGGCGTCGCCGCGTCCAGCGCCACGGTAAAGATGTCGGCGCCAAGGTCCTTCAACCGCCGCACATCGTCGCGCGTCATGGTGGTGGGGTTCGACAGGATCGACACCGGCACGTGGCGGATGCGCTCGGTCCACTTGCGCAGGACGACGCGGGTGTCGTCGTCCGAGCGCGGATGGGTGATCATGCTGATGCACATGCGGTGAAAGCGCCCGCCGTCGCCGCCCGACGCGACGATGTCCAGCACCTGGTCGTAGGGCACCGCCGGCCAATCGACGCGGATGAAATTGCGGTCGGCGTAATTGCGCGTCGCCTCGCGGTGGCGGGCGAGGCCGCAATAGGCGCAGTTGGCGCGGCAGCCCTCGGGATAGGTGAGCAGCAGGTTCAGGCAGCGGGTGCAGGACGTGCGGTGCATCAGCCCCTTCATCACTCCCAGCGTGATCGCGGCGGCGGTGGACATCTGCACATAGTCCGGCGAGCGCATGGCGGGGGTCAGGATGTTGTAGTTGGGCAAATAGACGCCGGCGGGCGGCACCGCCTCGGCCTTGACCCGCCCGCCGTTGCGGAGTTCCGCCGGAACCGGCGCCGGCGCGCGCGGCTGCATGGCGGCGGCGGGGTTGAAATCGGCCTTCGGCCCGGCGGCGAAATCCGGCGCCGCATCGCGCGGCATTTCCAGGCATCCCATGCTCTTGTCCCCCTATCAAGCGGCCCAATAGTCGCCATAGGCGACCCAGGCGCGGCGCAATTCCGCCGGCGCTGGCTTGACTTCGCGCCGGCGTTCCAGCAACTCGGCGCGCCGGCGCAGCGCGCGGGCGAGCGACGCATCGAAGATCGCGCCCAGCTCTTCTGCGTACGTTTTCGGCGCGGCGGCGTCGCCACCCAAACAACGCGCCGCCGCCTCGCCAGCCAGGCGGCCGGACATGACGGCGGCGGCTATCCCGGCGCCGGTGATCGGGTTGGCCAGACCGGCGGCGTCGCCAGCCAGCAGCACAGTCGTTTGTTCCAGGCGCCCGTGGGGCGTCACCCGTCCACCGGCGGGGATGGGTCCGCCGGTGCGCGACAGTATGGCGCGGCCCACGCGCCCGGCGGCGATCAACTCGCGGTGCAAGTCCGCCAGCAGCGGCCCAAGGCGCGCGCGCGCGCGCCAGGCGACGCCGACGCCGAGATTGGCCACGTCGCCCTTCGGGAACAGCCAGCCATAGCCGCCGGTCATGTCGCCACGAAGAAAAATGTCGGTGGCGTCGTGGGGCGCGCGAAGCCTGACGGCAATCTGGCGCGTCTCGACTTGCTCGGCATTGGCGACGCCGATGGCCCGCGCCACCCTCGAGCGCGGCCCGTCGGCGCCAATCAGCAAGCGCGGACGCAAGTCATCGCCCGCGGTTGTGCGCACCGTCCCGTCGGCGGCAATGCTCAGCATGCCGACGCCAAAGCGGCAGTGGGCCCCGGCGGCGGCGGCGGCGGAAGCCAAAGCGGCGTCGAAGGCGGCGCGATCGATCATGCGGCCGTGGAAATCGGGCATCTCGTCGGCGGCCTCGCCCTCCACATAGGTGAGCATGCGCTTCACCCGCTGCACGGTGAAGGCGGCGAGGCCGGGCAATTCCTGATCCAATAACGCGGGGATGAATTCGGCGCACTGCACCGGGGCGCCGGCGGCGGCGCGCCGTTCCAGCGCCACGGTGGAAAAGCCAGCGCGGGCGCAAGCCTCGGCGGCGCGCGACCCCGCGGGTCCCAGGCCGACCACCAGAACGTCCGGCGTGGCGGTCATGGGTTCCGCCTCATGGCGCGCCATCGATAGCGATGGAGCAGCAGGCATGGGCCTGCGCCACCGGGCGGCCAATGGCGCGCGCCAGCGCCACCACGCCCGGCGCCGGGAAGGCGATGCCGTCGAGGCCGCTCATCACCGCATAGGCGTCGGTCGCCAGCTTGTGGCGGCCAGGCGGGCGGGCGCAGCCAAGCTGCACCGCCACGCCGGGCAGGCGTTCGCGCGCGGCCATGAACACCGCCGCCACGTCGCGCTCGGGCACGGTGGCGAAGGGGCGATTGGCGGGGGCATAAAAGGGCATGACCACCACCAGCACCAGGGCGTCGACGCCGTGGCGCGCCACGATCTCGAGCGCGTTCAACTCGCCCAGCAGGCGCCCGTAGTGGAGGCCGATGACGATGTGGGGCACGACGCGCATTTTCGTCGCCCGCAAGGCGGCGAGCGTCGCCTCGTAGTCGGCGACCGGGCGATCGAGGTGATAGACCTCGGCGACGGTCTGCTGGGCGCCGATCACGTCCATCATGGCGACGTCGACGCCGGCGGATTCGAGCGACTTCGCCCGCGCCTCGTCCATCAGCGCCGCGTGCACCGCGATTTGCAGATAGGGAAATTCGCGCTTGAGTTTCTCCACCGTCGGCAAATAACGCGGGTAGGGCACTTCGTTCCGCCGGTTCGAGCCGCCGGAAAGCAAAAAGCCGCGCAAGTCCTGCAACAGGATCAGGTCGCGGACCTTGCGCTCCAGTTCCTCGGGGCTGGTGGCCGGGATCATGGGCTCGAGGATCTTGGCCTGGCAGTGATCGCATTGCAGCGCGCAGGCGCCGGCGGTGATGGAAAAAGCGGGAAAGCTGTTCTTGCCGCAACAGCCGAGTTCGTCACTGGTGTAGGACTTGAACGTCGGGGTGTGAAAGCGGATCGGGCCCAGCGGGCGGGCGCGCGCCGCCTGCTCGCAGGCGCCCACGAACTCGGCGTCGAGCTCCAAGTCCTCGAAGGGCTCGATTTCCCGGACCGCCTCGATCCACCCCATTGCGCGCCGCCCTTTGACAAAGCCGGTCCATTAGCCGCCAGCATTGGTTAGGATATGAAGATAGTCTAATATGAAGGCCGGCGAAAAGACCTTAAAGCTGAATCCCGATGTCGACGATGCGGTCGGTCAACGTATTGCAGCACACCCAGTCGGAGTTCCTGGGCCAGGTGGAAGACCATCTGGAAGGCCGGGGAATCCGCTTCGAGTATGTGCGCCCCTTCGCCGGGGGCAAGATCCCCGGCACCGCCGCCCATAGCGACGGCTTGTTTCTCTTGGGGGGCGGCCCCTGGGGCAGCATCGGCGCCCCCTTGCTGCCGACGCTGAGCGCCGAAATCCGGCTGACCAAGGAATATCTGGCGCGGAAACGCCCGGTGGTGGGATTTGGCCTCGGGGCGCAAATCCTCTGCCTGGCGGCGGGTGGCGTGGCGGCAGAGGCCGATCTGCGATTCAGCGTCGGCGAGGCGCGGCGGGTGGACGCCGAGGCACTGGGCGGGCACCTGCCGGAACGGTTTCCCTATGCGCTGTTCATGCGCGATCGCTTGCAGCCGCCTTCGGGCGCGCGCGTGCTGGCGGTGGACGAGGCGGGCGAACCGGCGGTATTCCAGATCGGCGACAAGTGCCTTGGCTTTGCCGGCCATCCGGGCTGCAAGCCGGGGATGATCGAGGACCTGCTGATGGAGTTCGACGACGCGCCCGCGGACGCGGCGGCGGCCTTGGCCAGTTTGCGCGCGCGGGCCGGGGCGCTGCTGGAGGCGCTGGTGCCGATAATGACGGGCGTGGTCAAGATCACCGGATTGATGCAACCCTATGACGAGCGCGAGCTGGCGCGCCGCCAGGTCATACCCATTCAGCGTGGCTGACAGGTGTTGACCTGAGCCGTTGACGTTGGTATTTTAGACAATGCTAATATAAAAAAGGTTCTGGCCCCACAGTGGCTGGCCGAATGGCCCTCGGGGGAAGCCAAGGGGCGGAGGAAGAATGGCCAAGAAGCTCATCATCATCATGGTCAACACCGACCCGCGCAACGGCGAGGAGTTGGGCGCGCCTTTCTTCCAGGCGACCGTCGCCGCCGCCATGGATTACGACGTCGAGGTGGTGTGCACCGCCACTTCCGGCCAGTTGATGAAAAAAGGCGTGGCGGAGAAGCTTTACGTCAAGCCGGGGTCGCCGAAGACGGTCTACGATTTCATCAAGGATGCGCATGGCGCCGGCGTGAAGTTCTATTGCTGCTCGCCCAATCTCGATCTCTTCGACATGACCAAGGAAGACCTCATTCCCGAATGCGAGGGCATCGTCGGCGGCGCCCATCTCATTGAAGAGGTGATGGAAGGCGACTGCAAAGTGCTGACTTACTGACGCGCGCCCCATGTCCACCGCCGCTTTCACCCGCGTCCAGCAATATATCGGCGATCCGCTGTCGGACCGCCCGACGCTGCCGCAGGCGAAGCTGGAGGAAATTTTCCAGGACATCCAGGCCGACATGCGCTTCGACCACGAGCTCAACGGCTGCCTGAATTGCGGCATCTGCACCGCGACCTGCCCGGCGGCGCACTATTACGACTTTTCGCCGCGCGAGATCGTGCAACTGCTGTGGACCGAAAATCTCGAGGGCGTCTACGACGCGATGCAGGAAAAAATCTGGGCTTGCGCCCAGTGCTACACCTGCGCCGCGCGCTGCCCGTTCGACAACTCGCCCGGCGGGTTGATCATGATCATGCGCGAGGTGGCGATCAA
>CAZIVY010000213.1:0-1754 GCA_964542505.1 uncultured Rhodospirillaceae bacterium | reverse complement strand
CCTCCGCCGCCGAACCGAGCCGTCCTGTTCCGAGCGCCGATCGCGCCGCCATTCGCGACATCATCGGCCGCCAGGTGGCGGCCTTCCGCCGCGACGATGGCGAAAGCGCTTTCGCGCTTGCCTCGCCGCGCGTCCGCCAGCAATTCGGCAGCGCGGCCAATTTCATGGTCATGGTGCAAAACGGCTATGCCGCGGTCTACCGGCCGCGGGAATTCGCCTTCGGAGAACTGACGGTGGAGGGAGGCGAGGCGGTGCAGGAAGTGCACGTCACCGGCCCCGATGGGGCGCCGGCCACGGCGGTCTATCTGATGCAGCGTCAGGCCGACGGCGCGTGGCGCATCGACGGCTGCGTTCTGACCCCTCCGAAGCAGACCCGCACCTGACCGGCGCGGGCCTGCATCGTCGCGGAATCTTTCTAGCGGGTGCCAAGCACCGCGCGGCTGCCCACCGGCTGCACCGGCCGCGCGTTGTAGGTTACGCGGCGGGTGAAAGCCTGGATCTGATCGTCCGACACCGTGACCGGATCGCGGAGCACGAACCAGCTTACGCCCTCGCTGCAGGGGGGCGTGGTCAGCGAGCCGGCGTAGCGGTAATAGCGGTGGCCGCTGGGCAGCAGGTCTTCCAGCGTCCCCTTGCCGGCGGCTTGTTCGACGCCGACATCGTTGGGCAGGAAGTCCCACAGCCGCTGCAAGGACGGGTTGCGCTCGCCGCGCTGCATCATCACGCCGATGACGCCAAGCTGGCCCCACTCGTCCACGTGAACGAAATGCGCTTCCATGTCGAAGCGCCGGCCGAACACCGTGTGCTCGCTCGGGGCATGGAAATGCGCCTGAAGCAAGCGGAAGGCGCGATTGCCCACCCGCATGTGGCTGCCGCTGCCGACGTTGAACTGAATCGTGTGGCCGTTGTTGACCACCTTCAGGGGACCGGCCTGCCAGTCGAATTGGACGTCGGCCAGTTCGACCGCGGCCAGATTGGCGATGTCGATGGGCGACTGCTGCTTGCCAGCGCCGCAAACGCCGAATTCGGGCGCAACCTGGCCCCAGTTTTCGGGGCCATTCGGGCCATCATAAGCCCAGCCGTGACCGCCGCCCTGACCGCCTTTCTTGGGCGCGTCGCCGTGGCCGCCCTGCGTGGGCGTGGTGCCGTTGGACTTCGGCGCCGCATTGGTCTCGGTGGCAGTCACCGGCGCAGCCCCGCGCGGCGCGCCGATGCCGGCGGTGGGGTTGGATTTTTCGACTGTAGCCGGCGACTTCTTTTCCACGACGGGCGCGCCGTGGCCCTTGTCGACAACGGGAGCGCCTTGGCCCTTGTCCGCGGCGGGCGCGCCGTGGGTTGGTTCGTTGGCGGCCACCGGCGTCGCAAGAAGCGCGAGCACGATGGCGGCGCGGGAAATAAGGGAAAGGGCGTTCGACTCGAGAGGGGTGTGGGGCATCGCGGTCCTCGGCAGAATGGGCGGCGCGCCAATCCGGCGCTCCAATGGCCGAAAGTCTTACACCGCGGCTGTTAAGGTAAGGATGGGTTTCGGCGGGCGGCGAAGCCGCCCTCATCCATATGATTGGCGCGCAAGGCGCGCCGGGCGCCGCGGCTTCCCGCCGGCGTTAACCATTATTTAAATCCGTGAAGTTCCAATGGCGTCGGCGGAATCGTCAGCGCGCCCTGACGAGCCGCACCCATCGAACGAGGGGCGACCGCGAAAGCCGATGAGCGTCGATACGCCAGCACCTGCGAACGCGCTCCCGCTCGCCATCGCC
>CAZIVY010000212.1:0-5709 GCA_964542505.1 uncultured Rhodospirillaceae bacterium | reverse complement strand
TCCACGCGCCAGACATCGCGAGCCAGCCTTACGAGCTCGCGCGATGGCACCACCAGCGCCCGGCTCCGCTTCAACACCAGGCGGCGCAGCAGCACCCGCCGGCGCGCCTGTCCTTGCGCCTCGTCCGGGCCGAAGCCGCTTTCCAGATGCACGTGCGGGCAGACCGGGAACAGCCAATTGGCCATGCCCCATTCGATCGCGCCCCAGTTGTAGGTCAGCAGCAGATCGGGCTTGAGCGCCGACAAGACGCCGCGAAATCGCCGCAGATTGCCCAGCGTCCGGCCTTTGTCGACGGCGACCTTATGCATGCTTACCGCCAGTTCCGGCCGCAGCCGGCGGTGGCAGGCCTCGTCGCCGTCGAGGGCCACGATGGCGTGCCGAAAGCCGCGGCCAAAGTGGTTGAGAATGCCGGAAATGCGGATCGGCACGCCGCCGATGCCGAAGGATGGAAAGACATGCAGGAGAAGCGGCGCCGCCGCCACGACATGGACGGTCATGGATGGACGCTCACCGCCGCCAAGGCGCGAACGGCCGAGGGCGTCGCCGCCTGTCCGCCGATGGCGCCGAAAAAGAAATCGAAGTAGCGTTCGATGGTGTCGACGAACCGGCGGCGATCGGACTCGTCGCGCACATAGGGCGTGTGGCCGGCGACCAGGGAGGAGCTGTGGAAGGACAGGTTGAACAGCGTGTGCCCGCCGCCAAGAAGCGTCTCGGTCAAGCGGCGGAGGTGATCGAAGTCGTTGCCCTCGGGGCTGAGCCGCACGCGCTCGAACAGGCCAAGCCGCGAAAGAATGCCGCCCACCCGCAGCCGGGCGCCGAAGGAGCTGTTCACGGCACGGTAGAGCACGCCGCCAAAACCCCGCAACTGGCCGCACCAACCCACCGTCAGCGGAATTTCGAGCAGGCGGCGCGCTTTGCCGAACCAATAGGGGCGCAGGCCGCAGGCGGTGAAATTCGGGCCTTTCTCGGCGCTAAAATCGCTGCGCGGCACGACGCTGGTATCGATCTCGTAGCCCAGTTCCTCGAGGATTCCGGCGCTCGCCGGCCCGACCCCGAAGCGGCCGGCGCGGTAGATGGTCGGGCGCACGCCGATATTGGTGGCGATGGCCTCGGTCAGCCGCGCGATCTTGGCGCGTTCCAGCGCCGGCGCCAAATTGCCGGCAAAGGAATTGCCGGGCGACAGATCCTCCTCGAACGGCGGCGTGACCCACGGATGCAGATGCGCGCCGATATCGGCGCGTTGGCTGGCGAAAAGTTCGCGCATGGGGCGCCAGCCCGATTCTTGGGCGGCGATGGGATGGCCCACCAAATAGGTCGGGCGCAAACGAAAGCGCTCGAACAGCCGGTCATTGGCGGGCAATTTGGCGATGTGACTGACTCCAAGCGCGGAACGCGAATAGGGCTTCGACCAGTCGAATTCTTCTTCGGTGTCGATGGTGACGATCAGCAATGGGCTACGCCCGGTGGGCAATTCGGCGGCGATCCAGGCGTGCCGATCAAGCATGAAGCGAAAGTCCACCCACGGGCACGAGCGCGGAGCCCCAGCGCCCAGCGGCGCCAATTCGATGGCCGGTGGGCTTTCCCGCCGAACCATGGGGTTGAGATTAAGAGACAATTCATGAAAAAATCGGAAATAACCCTTTGCTGTTATTGCTCTTACGGCCCTAATGCACAGTGGCCCCCGCGGCCCTGGCGCGATGCGTGAGGGCGCTGGCAACGGCGACCGAGAGGTGGAGATGATGCGGCTCGACGCGCGGCGGCCCTGATGGGGGCCTTTCTGCTGGCCAGCGCCGACAAGACGGCGCCTGAGAGCCTGGCGCGGGCGCGCGCCAGCCTAATGGAGCAAGGCTTTGGCGCCCCGGCGGAATTCGCCGCCGGCCCGTGGCGGGCCTGGGTCTACCCGAAGCAGGTTGGGACGCCGGCCGCGGTCTGCCGGCACGGCCAGGACGGCTTCGCCTTCGCCACCGGGACGTTCTTCTACCGCGGGCGGCTCGGCGCCAGCGGATTGGCGGCGGCTTGCGCCGACTGGGCCGCCGGCCGGTTCGACAGCGACGCCCTTAACGGATCGTTTGCCTTGGCCATCGGGGCTGGCGGCCGCATCAACCTGCTCATCGATCGCGTCGGCGTCTACAAGGTTTTCTCCGCCGCCGGCGGCGCCGTTCTATCCAGCTCCTTTCTCGCCGCGGCGGCGGCGTGCGCCTCGCTGACCGCCGACGCCCAAGGCGTCTACGAATACGTCTTCAACGGAGCCACCGCCGGCGAGACGACCCCGGTGCGCGAGGTGCGCCTGCTCGACCGGCGCGCCATGCTCGATCTCGGCGGCGCCATCGCCACCCGCCCCCTTGCCGATCCACCCGTGGACGGCTGCGACCCGCGCCCCATGGGCGAACAGGTGGACGCCATGCTTGGCCTGTTGCGCCCCTGGTTTCGGGCGCTGGGCGATGGTTTCGGCGACAACATGGATACCGCCTTGTCCGGCGGCTACGACTCGCGCTTGGTGCTCGCCTTGTTGCGTGACACCAAGCGCCGCCCCCGGCTGCACGTCTACGGCCGGCCCAGCGACGCCGATGTGCGCGTCGCCCAGAACATCGCCGCCGGCGAGGGCATCGCCCTCAAGCACGAGGACAAGTCCCGCCGCCCGCTACCCGAACCGCGGGGCTTCGCCGCCGTGGTGGAACGGAATTTCCTCGCCTTCGACGGCACGCCCACCGATGGCATCTTCGATTCCGGCGCCGATCTTGAGAGCCGCCTGCAAAGGGCCGCGGGCGGCGCCCTGATGCTGAACGGCGGCGGCGGCGAGATTTTTCGCAACTTTTTCTACCTGCCGGACGGCCGCTACAGTGTGCGCCAGTTGTTGTGGACCTTCTACAGCCAGTTCGATCCGGGCGCGGCAACGGCGGCGTTCCGCCAGGCCGACTATTATGAGCTGCTGGGCCAGGCCGTGCGGCAAAGCATCGGCGCCGGCGACGGCCGCCTTCCCCGCTGGCAGGTGGAGCGGGTCTATCCTTATTTCCGCTGCGGCTTCTGGATGGGCCGTAACAACAGCCTCAACAACCGCCTGGGTTACGCCCTGACCCCGTTCATCGAGCCGGCGCTGGTGGCGGCGGCGGCGAAAGTGCCGCTGCGCTACAAGAACCATGGCGCCTTCGAGGCCGCCCTGATCGCCGCCGCCGATCCGGCGCTGGCGCGCTATCCCTCGGCCTACGGCCACGATTTCATCAGCCCGCCGTCGCTTCGCCACCGGCTGAAGGATTGGGCGACCTACGGCCGCCCAACCTGGTTGCGCCGCTACAGCTTTCGCTACAAGACGCGGGCGCAACCCCGCCCCGCCTTGTTGTCGGCGCCCTATCTTGGCCTGGCGGTCGATCCCGCTCTGCCCCTGATGCGGCGCTTCTTTCACCCGCGGCGGGTGCACGCCAACGACCAGTTCGCCCGCGTCTGCACCCTCGAATATCTGTTCCAGCGGCTAAGAGTGGCGTCCGGCTAGAGCAAGTCCCCTATTTATGGCTTCCAGCACATTCGGATACTGCTCAATATTCGGCGCATGACTCGCCTGATGGCTACCCTGGCGTTTGCGGTTAGTCGGCGGCGTCCGATCGATGGTAGTCTTTGTGATCGGATGGCATGCCATGGCCGGTAAAAGGCGGTTTTCGGCCATCGCGCAGCGCGGTCATGGGCCGAATGGCGCTTTATCATCAGGACCGACAGGTCGCCGGCGCCAAGCCCCGGGCTTTTGCGCCCCAGGCGCGCTGGTCGCGCGGCTTTTCTCTGGTGGTCCTTGGCCTGGCCAGCGCCGCAACCTGGGCGGTCATTTACGCCTTGATCGAGCTCGCGCACTTCCTATTGCGCTAGGCGCGAGCGGGCGGCGCCCGGCGCCCGCCTGACCCGCAAATCGCTGTCGGGTAACGGCTTTTTAAGCGCGCAACGGTAAAACTTTGCCATCGGCCCGGCCTTAGGGCCCGCGCCGTCGCGCTGATTGTCCGGAACTCGCCAGGTCCCCTTATGTTCATCGGCCATATCCACAATTTCCGCGGCTTGGCGATCATGCTGATCGTGTTCACCCATGTCGTCAGCGTTTTCGACTGGTCGGCTCATCCCGAGCTTGTGCGCTGGATCAAGATTTCATTGGCGAACACGCCCATCCTTTTCGTCTTCATATCCGGCTTCCTGTTTCAGCACCTCATCGCGCGGTTCGAGTACGTCAACTACCTGAAAACAAAGCTTAAAAACGTCGTCCTCCCCTATTTCCTGATCTCCATCCCCGCCATCGTTCTGTACGCCGCGGTCATGCAACGGCCGGAGCTGAGGGCTGGATTCTATGACCAGTCGGTGGCGTTCCAGGTGGCGGAGTTCTACCTTACGGGCACCCACTTGGCGCCATTCTGGTTTATTCCCACCATGGCGGTCTTCTACATTGTTTCGCCTTTGCTTCGCCTTGCCGACGCCACGCCCCGATTTTATTGGAGCTTGCCGATCTGGCTGCTGGTGACGGTTTTCGTGGCGCGGAACAACATCCCCCTGGTGAATTTCATCCACTACATGTCGGTCTACCTGATGGGCATGGCGTGCAGCCGTCATCGTCAAGTGGCGACTGAATGGCTGTCGCGGGGGTGGTGGTTATTGTTGTTCCCGTTGGCGCTGCTGGTCTGGGGCGAATACCGTTTCGCCACTGGCACTCACGGCTGGCAGAACACCCTGCAAAAACTCGTCTTGTGCTTGATTTTGCTCGAGCTTGTTCGCCGTTGGGGCGCCAGCGCCGACCGCTTTCTGGCGCGCGCCGGCACTTTGAGCTTCGGCATTTTCTTCGTTCACTCCTATGTCATCTCCGCCACCAAGGTCGCCATGGCCAAGATCGGGTGGACGCCGTTGGCGGGCGAACTGCCGGCGTTCTTCGCTGCTTCCGTGGCCTTCATTCTGGTTTCCATGCTGGTGGTCACCGCCGCCAAGGCCGTGACCGGACGCCACAGCCGGCAAATGATCGGCTGCTGACGCCCGCCCTCTGCCCGGCCGGTAATCGACGATTAATCATCTCGGCCTTCTATAAACTTGTAGGTAGAACTTCCGGCTTGTCGGGACCGGGCGAAGCGGGTAGGAATCCCGATGCTTGATCCGGCAAGGGGGGATAACCGCTATGGCGAATGAAGGCGGATGGAGCCGGCGTGCATTCTTGGGTGGCGGGACAAGTTTCGTCCTTTGCGTCGCCACGCCGGTCATCGCGGCTGGCCCCCGGGGGCCGAAGCCCCGGTCGCTTGCCCTCGATTGTCCGCGGACCGGCGAAGTTGTGCGTGAAGTCTATTGGGCCGACGGCAGCTACATCCAGGGTGCGTTGGACCGCATCGACTGGCTGCTGCGCGATATTCGCGTCGACGAGAAGCGGGCCATGGACCCGGCGCTGCTCGACACCCTCTACGCCCTCAACCTCAAGCTTGGCAACACCCGGACACTGCAAGTGATTTCCGGCTACCGCTCGCCCGCCACCAACCAGATGCTGGCCGCCCAGCGCCGGGGCGTCGCCCGCAACAGCCTCCATACCCAGGGCATGGCGATGGATATTCGCATCCCCGGTTACCGCAGCCATGCCGTGCGCGACGCCGCACGCGGTCTGCGCCGAGGCGGCGTCGGTCACTACCCCCGCGCCGACTTTGTGCACCTGGACTCGGGCGCGGTGCGCCAATGGTAGTTGGCGGCCTATTAGCGCATCCGCTTGCG
>CAZIVY010000211.1:0-2117 GCA_964542505.1 uncultured Rhodospirillaceae bacterium | reverse complement strand
TCGCCCACCGCGCGCCGGAAGCCCGTATCCGCGATCCAATGGGCCGAATAGGTGGCGACCGGTTCGTAGCCGCGCGCCAGCTTGTGCTCGCCTTGCGCGCCCGCCTCGACGCGCGCCAGGCGGTGGCGGATGGCGTAGTCGATGGCCTGGTAATAGCAGCACTCGAAGTGCAGGAAGGGGTGCTGCTCGACGCAGCCCCAATAGCGGCCGTAAAGCGTGTCGGACCCGCGCAGGTTCAAGGCCCCGGCGATGAAGCGCCCGCCGCGCTCGGCCAGCACCATCACGATGCTCTCGGGCATGGCGGCGTGCAGGCGGCGGAAGAAGTCGCGGTTCAGATAGGGGTTGCCCCATTTGCGGCCGCCGGTGTCCTGGTAGAAGTTGAAAAAAGCGTCCCAGTGGCGCTGGCCGAGTTCCGCGCCGGCGAGGCAGCGGACCGCGATGCCCTGTTCGGCGATGGCGCGGCGCTCGCGCTTGATCGCCTTGCGCTTGCGCGACGCCAGATCGCCGAGAAAATCGTCGAACGCCGCGTAGCCGCGATTGCGCCAGTGGAATTGCTCGGCCGTGCGGAGCAGAAGGCCGGCCTGCCCCAGATAGCGCCATTCTTCCTCGACGGGAAAGGTGACGTGCCAGGAGGAAGCGCCGTAGCCTCGCGCGCTTTCGATGGCCGCCGCGACAAGCGCGCCGGCATAGGGGGCGAAGGGCAGCCCCGCCCGCACCAGGAGGCGGGGACCGGGGACGGGCGTGAACGGCACCGCGGTTTGCAGCTTCGGGTAATAGCGCCCGCCGGCGCGGTGATAGGCCTCGGCCCAGCCGCGGTCGAAGACGTACTCGCCGAAGGAATGGCTCTTGACATAAAGCGGCAAGGCGGCGGCCAGTCCGCCCGCCGGGTCGTCGATCACCAGGTGGCGCGGCAGCCAGCCGGTGTCGGCGGCCACGCTGCCGCTTTCCTCCAGGGCGCTAAGGAAGTCGTGGCGCAGAAACGGATGGCCGGCGCCCAAGGCGTCCCACGACGCGGCATCGATATCCGCCAGCCGCGGAACAACGCGGCAGGTCAATAAAGGCTGGCGTCGGGCGGTGGCTTCCATGTCGGCCTAAAGATCGCAGGGCCGCGAGCGCGCCGCAAGCGCGGTCAGTGTTGAGGCAATAACATTTGGTGCCCCCTCTATCCATCTGTCATCGCCGGGCTTGACCCGGCGATCCACGGATCGTGGATGCCCGGATCACCCCCGGGTTAAACCCGGGAGCTGGGCATGACGATGGGAGGGACGAAATGTCAGAGCCAGTACACTAGTGGTGCGACTCAAACAGATGATACCCTCAACCTGTCATGCGCGCCCCCGGATCGTAGTCCGGGGGTGACCCGCGCATCCGGAAACCGTGCCGTGGCTTTGGATGGCCGGGTCTTCGCCCGGCCATGACAGGGGGTGGGGAGGCATTGATCGGGAGGTCATTCGTTAGCGCCAATCCACTAGGCGGGCCGGCCGGCGGCTTCGAAGATGATGTTGTCGGCCTGCTCGCGCGCGTGCTTGAGGTGTTGGGGGGTGCGCACCGTCCAGGTCAGCAGCGGCATTCCCTCGCGCCTGGCGCGCGTGGCCAGCGGCGCCGGCAGGCGGTTGACGTCGTAGGCGAGGAAATGCGGTTTGCCGTAACGGCGCCACAGCAGCCACTTGGTGACCAGCAGGCGCGCCTTGCCCCAGCGGCCGGGGCGCGGTTGCAAGTCGATGACCTGGCCGCGCACCATGTGGGGCGCGTGATCCCGGAACCAGGCCACGGTGCGCGGGTTGAAGGACATGACCGCGTAGGGCCCATTATAGTCGCGGAGCGCGAGGGCGGTGGCGGTTTCGACGCCGCCCAGCCGCGGCGTGGTGTTCTTGACCTCGACCAGAATGGCCTGCCGGCCAGCCATCAACGCGCGTACCTCGGTCAGCGTCGGAATGGTCTCGGCCGTGCCGAAGAGGCGCTTCTTCCGCAACTCGGCCGCGTCCATTTCGTCCACCCGTCCCGGCTCGCCGCACATGCGGTCGAGCGAGCTGTCGTGGAACACCATGGCCACGCCGTCGCGGCTCATGCGCACGTCGAGCTCGATGCCGTAGCCGGCCTCGACGGCGGCGCGGAAC
>CAZIVY010000210.1:0-8199 GCA_964542505.1 uncultured Rhodospirillaceae bacterium | reverse complement strand
GTGGCGATGGAATGCCAGAGCGCGTTCCGATAGCTGCCGGGGCCGAGGAATCGCTCGAAATTGACCAGCGTCAAATTGCCGAGTTCCAGCGGCTCGCCGTTGCGCACGAAGGCGCCGAGAATCGAACTGGTGAGCGGGTAGACGAGGAACAGCAGGGCGACAATCACGGCGACGGCGCCAATGACCGCCGGCAGCAGGTGCCCCGACCCACGGCTTAAGGCCGCCGCGCGGGTCATGGCGCGGTCCGCGGACCGGCGAACAGCACGCTATCAGCGGGGTTTAGAACCAGGCCGACCTCGGCGCCCTCGGCGAACTCGTCCATGGCGCGCCAGGCGTCAACGGCAATTTCGCCGGTGGCGGCCTCGGCGGCGAGGATGAAACGAGAAAAGCCGCCAAGGTGCTGCACGCGGTGAACCCGCGCCGGCAGGCCGGCATGGGGCGGCCCGATGACAATGCCCTCCGGGCGCGCCATGACCAGGCCGTCGGCGCCGGGGGGAAGGCGCGCCGCTTCATCCGCCGGCAGGGACACGACCCGCTGGACCGCCAGCGTCGTGCCGCCGGGCAGCGACAGCTTGGCGCCGTCGGGGCCACGGGCCACAACCTTGGCGCGGAAAAAATTGGCGCGGCCGATGAAATCGGCGGCGAACAGGGACACGGGCTGCGCATAGACGTCGCGCGGGCGTCCGACCTGAATCAGTCTGCCCGCGTTGAACAGGGCGATGCGGTCGGATATTGCCATCGCCTCTTCCTGATCGTGAGTGACGTAAAGCGACAGGATGGCGAATTCACGCTGGATGCGGCGAATTTCCTCGCGCATTTGTACCCGCAACTTGGCGTCCAGATTGGCCAGGGGCTCGTCCAGCAGCAGCATGGACGGGCGGTAGATCAGGGCGCGGGCGATGGACACGCGCTGCTGTTGCCCGCCCGACAGCGCCGCCGGCAGGCGCTGCCGGAGCGGCTCCAGTTGCAGCGCGCGCAGAATATCGCCGGTTCGCCGCTCGATCTCCACGGCGGCCAGCCCGCGCGCGCGCAGGCCGTAGGCGACGTTTTCGAAAACGCTCAAATGCGGAAACAGCGCATAGGACTGGAACACCATGCCGATGTTGCGCTGTTGCGGGGGCACGCGGGTGTAGTCGCGGCCCTCGAACGCAATGGCGCCGGCGGTGACCGACTCGAGCCCCGCGATCATGCGCAAGGTCGTTGTCTTGCCGCACCCGGAGGGGCCGAGCATGGTGAAGAATTCGCCCGGCTGAACGTCGAAGTCCACGCCGTCGACGGCAAGGATTTCGCCGGGCGGCGAGCCGAATTTTTTCGTCAGGTTGCGGACGGACAGCACGTCGGGAGGTGCAAATACCTGGCGGCCAGGCAGGCCCGATGGCCGGGCCTGCCTGGGTTCGTGTCCGGTGGACGGATTATTTCGCCGAGAACAGCTTGTCGAATCTTTCCAGATTCGCCGTCCGGTCCTTCGCCGCGCTTATGGTGTCATAGGCCACAGTCTTGATGGTCTTGGGGTCGGCAAGCCCCGCGGGCGGGGCCACGTCCTTGCGCGCGCTGCGCCGCTTGTCCAGGTCCACGAGAATGGCGTGGGCCTTGGCGGAGCTGATGAAATCGAGGAACTTCCGCGCGTTCTCCGGATTCGGGCCGCCCTTGATGATGCCGTTGGCGTCGATGATCAGCGCCGTGCCGTCGCTCGGGTAGACGGCCTCGACCGGAAATCCCTCCGCCTTGGAAACCAGGATGTTGAACTCGCTGGTCAGGCCGACGGCGATTTCACCCTTGGCGACGTTCTGGAAAGCCAGTTTCGAACTGGGGACGAAGGTGGTGTTCTGGATGATCTTGCCCATCACGTCCCAGCCGTGCATTTTCACGATCTGCTGCATTTGCGAATAGGCGGAACCGGATTGCGCCGGATTGGCCATCAGGATCTTGCCCTTGAATTCCGGCTTGGTCAGGTCGGTCCAGCTTTTCGGCGCCTTGTCCAACGGCAGCATCTTGGTGTTGACGATGAAGGCCTGGAAGTTGGTCGAGAAGCCGTAATACTTGCCCTCGGGATGCACGGCCGCGGCGTCGAATCCGGATTTCTCTTTCGAGTTGTAGGCGTCGAACAGTTCGATCGCCGCGTCGAACACGTCGGCGTCCGGACCCACCAGGACGTCGCCGCGCGGATTGGCCTTTTCGGCCTTGATGCGGGTCAACAACTCGCCGCTGCCACCGCTGATGGCTTCCGCCTTCACGCCCGGATTCTGCTTTTGGAATTCGTCGATAAAGGCTTGAATCAGCTTGGTGCTGACCGCATTGTAGATCACCACCTTGTCGGTGGCGGCCTTGGCCGGCCCCGCCAACATGGCGAGCGCCAGCAGCGCGCTAAGCGTCGTGATTCCGCGGAACATGATGTCTCTCCTTTCCTATTGGACTTGCTCGAATTCGGTTTCGAAATGGACGGCGGCGGTCACGGACTCGTGCGGCCGCAGCACGATCATCCCGGTATCGTCGCGGCCCTGGTCGGCCAGGTTGAAGGCGTCGGTGCAATGGCTCACCGGCTCGGCGCAAAAATACGCTTCGCCCGGCGGCGTGTAGACGACGAGGAAGGACAGCGGCCCTTCGGCGGTCATGGTCAGGCGCGCCTGGCTTTCCGGCCATTCGATCGTGGCGCGCCGGGACCAGCCGGTAAAGGCGTTGTCCATGGCGGCGGCGTCCACGCGCACGCCACGCTCCAGGCGGCGGTCCGCCGGCGGGTCGATCAGCGCCGTGGGCATCACCTCGCCGTCCGTGTCCCACATCCTCGCCACGCCGGCCATGAGGCGCGTCGCGGCGGCGCGCGGGAAATAGGGATGCAGCCCAAGGCCGATGGGCATCGGCGCGTCGCCGAGATTCCGCGCCTCGATCTCGACCGTCAGCCGGTTCTCATCCAGCCGGAAAACCTGCCGGGCCATATAAGGAAAGGGCCAGGCGTCGGCGGCGTGGCGGTATTCTAGGCTGAGCGTGTTTTCGGCGTGGGACACGACTTGCCAGCGCGCCTGCCAGCCATGGCCGTGCTCGGTGTGCCGCTGGCCGGGCACGTTCAGCGGCAATCGCACGGTGCGGCCAGCGAAGCGAAAACGGCCGTCGCGGATTCGGTTGGAAAAGGGGACGAGGGGAAAGCAACTCATCGCGCCGCTGTCGCCGGCGGCGATGGCGGCGGGCGTCGCCGGACGCATCCAGTCGATGGCCCGCGCGCCGGCGGCGGTGCGGTACCAGGCGATCGCGCCGCCAATGGCGGGCGCCACGGCAAGTTCGCTGGCGCCCGCGCCGAGCGTCACCACCTCACCCTCGCTCACGGTCCCCTGCTTCTCAATCCGGCATCCTCCGCGATGCGGCGTTCGTCCGCTGCTTGACGCGATTATTCTGGCTCGCGATAATCGATCATATTGTATGAGGATTAGGAGGGCAATCCAATCCGTGCACGCCGCGCCACCCCATTACGCCCGTGGGAGCCGAAACTGGTGAAGGACGCCGCGGCGGCGGCGGCGGCCGATGATCGCAAGGTGCGGCGGACGTTTTCCCAGCGCAGCCTGCACGGCCGCATCGCGCATGTGATTGGCCAGCGCATCGTGCGCGGCGAATTGACGCCGGAATGCGCCATACCCAACGAAACGTTGTGGAGCCGGCAGCTTGGCATCAGCCGCACGGCGCTGCGCGAGGCCATCAAGGTGCTGGCGGCCAAGGGGCTGATCGCCTCGCAGCCGAAGACCGGCACGCGCGTGCGCCCGCGCGCCGAATGGCATTTTCTCGATCCCGACGTGCTGGCCTGGCGGCTGCTCACGGTGGAGCCGGAGGCTTATATCAAGGAGCTGTTCCAGTTGCGCCGGATGATCGAGCCGGCGGCGGCGGCACTGGCGGCCGAATGGGCGGGCGTCGCCGAGGTGCGCCGCCTGGAGGAGGCCTATCGCGGCATGGAACTGGCCGGCGACGACGGCGAGATGTTCGAGGATCCCGACCGCCAGTTCCACCAGGCGATCCTGCGCATGACGGGCAATGAATTGATCGGTGCCCTGGGCGCGTCGATCGAGACCGCGCTGCTGATCAGCTTCCGCCTGTCGAACGACAACCCGCGCGGCCAGCGCCACGCGCTTCCCCTGCACCGGGCGGTGATGCTGGCGATCCGCCGCCGCCGGCCCGCCGACGCGCGCAAGGCCATGGAACGCCTCCTCGACCAATCCGAGCACGACGTGCGCCAAGCCGTGGCCACGCGCCAGCGCCGCGGACAAGGCGCGCTGTCCGAGGCCGCGGCCTAGTGTCGTGGTTCCGAAGTTTGCCAGACTACCGATATCGGACTCGGGGCAAACTTCGGAACCGGAACGACACTAGGAATCAATACGGTGCTAGTGGATAAAATCTGACACTTGAATCCCGTGGGGGATTCCGGCTGGGCGCGCCGTGTGCGAGTCTGGCTGATGCGTCCTGGCATCATCGTTACCGTTACTCCCGCCGAACGCCGCCGTCTGCAGGCGCTCGCCCGGAACCGCAACGCCGCGCAGAAGCATGTGTGGCGGGCGAAGATTGTCCTGCTCAGCGCCGACGGCTTTGGCACGAACGAGATCATGCGCCGGACGGCCAAGTCGAAGACCTGCGTGTGGCGCTGGCAGGAGCGTTTTGCCCAGGAGGGCTACGACGGCCTGCTGCGCGACAAGACGCGGCGCGCGCGCATTGCGCCGCTCGCCGCCGCAGTGGCCGAGCGCGTGGTCGCCCTTACGCTGACCGATCCGCCCGTCGAGGCGACCCACTGGACCGCCGCGATGATGGCGGCAGCGACGGGCATCAGCGTCAGCTCGGTGCAGCGCATCTGGCGCGCGCACGGTCTGCAGCCGCATCGATGCCGACAGTTCAAGCTCTCGACCGACCCGAACTTCGTCGACAAGCTGCGCGACGTCATCGGGCTCTACGTCGATCCGCCCGCCCATGCGATCGTGCTGTCGCTCGACGAGAAGAGCCAGATCCAGGCGCTCGACCGCACCCAGCCGGGCCTGCCCATGAAGAAGGGCCGCGCTGGGACTATGACCCACGACTACAAGCGCCACGGCACGACCACGCTGTTCGCCGCGCTCAACGTTCTCGACGGCACGGTCATCGGCCGCAACATGCAGCGCCATCGCCACCAGGAGTTCATTCGCTTCCTGAACGCCGTCGACGCCGAGGTCCCGACCGGAAAGGCCGTGCACGTCATCCTCGACAACTACGCCGCTCACAAGCACCCCAAGGTCCGCAAATGGCTCGACCGGCACGAACGCTTCGTCTTCCACTTCACCCCGACTTCCTGCTCGTGGCTCAACGCGGTCGAGGGCTTCTTCGCCAAGCTGTCGAAACGACGCCTGAAACGCGGCGTCTTCCACTCCATCGTCGACCTCCAGGCCGCCATCAACCGCTTCCTGGCCGAAACCAACGCCTCGCCCAGACCCTTCACTTGGACCGCCGATCCAGACAAGATCATCGCTGCCGTCAAACGCGGGCACCAAGTGTTAGATTCGATCCACTAGGAATCGACCCCGATCTGGGCACGATTGAAAAGCTGGAGGCTCTTACGGTCGCCGGGTTTGTGGAATTTCCACCAGTTGATTCGGATGCGATGCCTACTTACAAGCAATATTTGAAAAATAGTCCTGGCATGTTGTTGCAGGATATTTGGGCGTACCAGCCTCACACTCGCGGGAGCCTTCACGGATCAGAAGAGGGAATCGACGAAGATGTTCGTTGGTTAACGGCACAAGGCGACAAGGAACGCCTCGGCTATCCAACGCAAAAACCCTTGGCGCTACTCGAACGGATCATCGCCGCGTCAAGCAACGAGGGCGACTTGGTGCTCGATCCGTTTTGCGGCTGCGGCACAACGATCCATGCAGCGGAGAAGCTAAAACGCC
This sequence comes from uncultured Rhodospirillaceae bacterium, assembly GCA_964542505.1. GTDB lineage: Bacteria > Pseudomonadota > Alphaproteobacteria > Ferrovibrionales > Ferrovibrionaceae > CAZIVY01. The sequence goes on along the minus strand of CAZIVY010000210.1, from coordinate 2,305 downwards.
GATGGATCGGCATTGACATCACCTACCTCGCCATCGGCTTGATCGAGCGGCGGTTGAAGAACGCCTTCCCCGGCATCGCCTTCGAGGTCCACGGCACGCCCAAGACCTTGGAGGACGCCCGCGATCTGGCGGCGCGCGACAAGCACGAGTTCGAGAAGTGGGCTGTCGCCGAAATCGGTGCGCGTCCTTCCAAGCCAAAGAAGAAAGGCGCCGATGGCGGCATCGACGGCATCCTGTTCTTCAAGTCCGGAGCCAATACCACCGAAAGCGCCATCGTCTCGGTCAAGGGCGGCGACACCGTCGGCGTCGGCGCCGTGCGCGAGCTTCATTCCGTGATCGAGCGCGAAAAGGCGGCTATTGGCGTGCTGATTACCGCCACGTTGCCCACCCGCGCCATGGAGAAGGAGGCGGCGGCGGTCGGCTTCTTCGAATGCGACTTCGGGAAATTCCCGCGCCTCCAAATCATCACGCTCGCCGAGATGTTCCAGGGCAAGCGCCCGCGCATCCCGCTGATCGACGCCGCCGCCACCTTCCGCACCGCCGCCAAGGAGGACACCGGCAAGCAACACAAACTCGATCTGTGACGTAGAGGCGGTTGATTAATGGGCGACACGAAGCGCGGGGGCGAGCACGGCATGAGTGAGAAGAGAGAACCGAGCGTTGAGGTCGCGGATGCGCTGAAGATTTTGCATGACAGTTGCACCCAAAACATAGCGTTCGCGAAAAATCAGCAGTGGCGCGTGACAAATTACCTTCTTCTAATCTATGCCGCTTTGGCCGGGATTCGAATCCGTTGGGACACTATCTCTTGGCCATCGAGTTCCGTGATCTCGGTTATCGCAGCGCTCATCGCCTTTATCGCGGCTGGGTTCGGAATATACATGCTCACCGAGCTGCAAAAGTCTCAACAGCGCTCTCGCCAAATATTGATTAGGGTGCGTAGCCATTTTCCGACAGAGTTTCATGAAGCCCGTGGTCCGGAGCCCTCACATTCTGAAAGTTTCTGGCGTTATGGGGAAATCTACGTTTTTCTGTCAGTCGTCATTCTCATAGGCCTCGTTGTGACCTTGTGGCTGCTGGCCGTGTGACCGACGGCAGAAATATGGCTGTGTCGTCAGGTATCGAATGGACGGAGGCGACGTGGAATCCGGTCGCCGGGTGCGCCGTCGTCTGGCCGGGCTGCACCAATTGCTACGCCATGCGCATGGCGGCGCGGCTCGAAGCCATGGGGCAGGAGAAATATCGCGGCACCACGCGACTGGCGCCGAAGGCGCCCCGTTCTAATGATCGGGCGCGCGAAGCGCGCAAGAGTGGACGCCGGCATGTATGGACCGGCCGCGTCAATCTGCACCGGGCTTCGCTGGACGCGCCCCTTGGCTGGAAAACGCCGCGCCGCATCTTCGTCAACTCGATGAGCGATCTTTTCCACGACGACGTGCCGAGCGGCTATATCCGCGACGTTTGGCGAGTCATGGAGCAGGCGCACTGGCACACCTACCAGATTCTGACCAAGCGCCCGGAGCGCATGGCGCGCGTTCTGACCGCCGGGAATTTTCCGCTCCTGCCGAATGTCTGGCTCGGCGCCTCGATCGAGGACGCGCGGCGCCTGTCCCGGCTCGAAGACCTGCGCGCCGCGCCGGCGGCGATTCGTTTTGTGTCGTTCGAACCGTTATTGGGACCAATTCCGGCGGTCGATCTTAGCGGCATAAGCTGGGCCATCGTCGGCGGCGAATCCGGCCCGCGCGCCCGGCCCGTCGATAAATCCTGGGTCGATGACATCCGGAAGAATTGCGAACGCCAAGGTGTCGCTTTTTTCTTCAAGCAATGGGGCGGGCGGAACAAAAAAGCGGCGGGCCGGGTGCTGAACGGCCGTACCTGGGACGAATATCCGGGGGACGAGTATCCGTCCAACCGGCAAGCCATTGTCTAGCCGCGCCGCCTCCCCCGAACCCGGCGTCGCGGCGGCGCTGGCGCGCCTTGCGGCGGCGGACGCCGATTTTGCCCGCGCCTTGGCGGCTGTCGGGCCGCTGCCCGACCGCCGGCGCGCGCCGGGGTTCGCCACCCTGGTGCGCATCCTCGTCGATCAGCAATTATCCGTCGCCGCCGCCAACGCCATTTGGACGCGCCTCAGCGCCGCCGCCGGCCCCGCCGCCATGACGCCTAGGAGCCTGTTGCGGCTCCGCCCCGAGCGCATGCGCAAGGCGGGCTTGAGCCGGCCCAAGATCGGCTATTGCCGCGGCATCGCGCGGGCGGTGGCGGGCGGCGCGCTCGACCTCGATGGCCTCGGGCAACTCGACGACGCCGC
>CAZIVY010000209.1:0-4045 GCA_964542505.1 uncultured Rhodospirillaceae bacterium | reverse complement strand
CGGGCCATGAGTTTGTCGATGGAGAGTTCCGCCGGGCCGACGCCATCCAGCGCCGACAAGGCGCCACCCAGCACGTGGTAGCGTCCGTGAAAGACGCCGGCGCGCTCCAGCGCCCAGAGGTCAGCCACGTCCTCGACCACGCACAGCGTCGCCGCGTCGCGCTTCGGATCGGCGCAAATGGCGCACGGATCCGCGCTGTCGAGATTGCCGCAACGGGCACAGGCGCGCACGCTTTCCCCGGCCCGAGCCATTGCCGCGGCGAGCGGCGTCAGCAGCGTCTCCTTGCGCTTGATGAGGTAAAGCGCCGCCCGCCGCGCCGAGCGCGGGCCCAAGCCCGGCAAGCGCGCCAGCAACTGCATCAGACGCTCGATTTCGGGCCCCGCCATGGCCTCGTCAGCCGAGGGGAAAGGGCAATTTCATCCCCGGCGGCAGCGGCAGGCCGCCGGCCAGCTCGGACATGGCCGCCGCCTGCTCGGCCTGCACCTTGCCCCGCGCGTCGCCGTGCGCGGCCAGCAGCAGATCGGCGAGGACACCCGCTTCCTCGGGCTTGAGCAATTCGGGGTCGATGACCACGGCGCGCATGTCGCCCTTGCCGTTCAACGTCACCGTCACCATGCCGCCGCCGGACATGCCGGTCACTTCGCGCCGCGCCAAGGCGGTCTGCATGTCGGCGAGCCGGGTCTGCATTTCCTGCGCCTGGCGCATGAGCTGAATCAGGTTTGTCATCCGTCCTCGCCGATTTCGTCGCCAGGCTCGCCACCCTCGTCGCCAGCGGAGGCGACGGCTTCAGCCTCGCCCCTCGCGACCTTCGGTCCCTCGACGCGCACGGAAACGATCTCGGCGCCGGGAAACATGGTCATCGCCGCCTGCACCAAGGGATGGCGGGCGGCGTCGGCCTTGCGGTCGGCGGCCTTGGCCGCGACCTGGGCGGACAGGGTGGGCTCGCCCTCGTCGTTGGAGACCACAACCACCCAGCGCCGGCCGGTCCAGGCGGTCAAATGGTTGGCCACCTGCCCGGCGAGGGATTGGGGCGCCCTGGCGGTCAGGCGCAGTTCAATGCGGCCGGGTTCGAAACGCACCAGATGCACATGATTGAACAGTTCGGCCTTGAGCCGCATTTCCCTCTGCTCGCCAAACAAAGCCACCACGGCGGCAAAGCTGGCGGGCGCCGGCGAGGGCGCGGGGCCCGGGTCCGGCGCATCCAGCCGCGCCGTGGCCGCCGCGCCATCGGCCCGGCCACGCGTCATGCCGCCATTGCCCCCGCGCGGCGCCGGCGGCGAGGGCGGCGGCGGCGCTTGTGCAGGGGCCGCGGGGGCCGGCGCCGCATGACCTGGTGGCGCAAGAACCGGCGGCGAAGCCGTCGGCCCTTGGGCGCGCGCGCCGGCCAGTTCACGCACCAGTTCCGCCGGAACCGGCAGGTCGGCGACGTAGGCCAGGCGGATCAGCGCCATTTCCGCCGCCGCCAGAGGCGCCGGCGCGCCGCGCGCCTCGGTCATGCCCTTGAGCAGCATTTGCCAGGCGCGCGCCAGAGCCGGCAGGCTCAGCGCCCGCGCGAGCTCACGGCCGCGCTTGCGCTCGTTTTCCGCCACCGCGATGTCGTCGGCGGCCTGGGGCGCCAGCTTGACGCGCGTCACCCAGTGCGTCGTTTCCAGCAGGTCCTGAAGCACCGCCGCCGGATCGGCCCCGGCGTCGTACTGCTCGCGCAAGCCGTCGAGCGCCGCCGCGGTGTCGCCCGCCATCAGGCGCTCGAAGATATCCAGTACCCGGCCGCGATCGGCGAGGCCGAGCATGGCGCGCACTTGTTCGGGATTGGCGGCCTCGGACGCCTCCGCCCCCGGACCGGCGCCATAGGCGATCGCCTGGTCGAGGAGGCTCAAGCCATCGCGCACGCTGCCTTCGGCGGCGCGCACGATCAGCGCCAGCGCCTCGGGCGCCACCTTCACGCCTTCCTTGGCGGCGACGGCGGCCAGATGCGCGGCCAGGGTTTCCGCATCGACGCGGCGCAGATCGAAGCGCTGGCAACGCGACAGCACGGTAACCGGGACCTTGCGAATCTCGGTGGTGCAGAAAACGAATTTCACGTGCGGCGGCGGCTCCTCAAGGGTCTTCAGCAGGGCGTTGAAGGCCTTGTCGGAGAGCATGTGGACTTCGTCGAGGACATAGACCTTGTAGCGCGCCTGCACCGGGCGGTAGCGCACGCCGTCGATCAGTTCGCGCATGTGGTCGACGCCGGTGTGGCTGGCGGCGTCGAGCTCGATCACGTCCGGGTGGCGGTCCTCGGCGATGGCGCGGCAGTGGTCGCAGACGCCGCAGGGGGCGATGGTCGGCCCGCCCTGGCCGTCGGGGCCGACGCAATTGAGGGCGCGGGAGATAAGCCGCGCGGTGGTGGTCTTGCCGACGCCGCGCACGCCGGTGAGCATGAACGCCTGGGCCAGGCGCTGCATGCGGATGGCGTTGGAGAGCGTGCGCACCAGCGCCTCCTGGCCGATAAGCTCGGCGAAGGTCGTCGGACGGTATTTGCGGGCCAGAACGCGATAAACGGCGTCGGTCATGGCAGGGAATGAGCCCGGCAAAGGCGAACAGGGTGGGAGACCGGCCCCGACCCGGGCCGGACCTCGTTACGGCTGCTTCCTTCCGGACCTGACCGGGTTGGCGAGCGACCCGTCCAAGACCGGTCTCCCGGGCGCACTATACCAGCCCCACTGTTGTGGTTCCAACGCTTGATTCCCAATGCGTTGTGTTGGAACCACAAAACATTGCATTGGTTTTGCTAGGGTTCCGGCCTGACGGTTCGAGAACGAACCGTCAGGCCGGAACCCTAGCGGGGAGCGAGGCAAGGGCGGCGTCCATGCCCAGGGTTCAGTTCGAGGCGGGCGGGGTCTCGGGCACGCCGGCGGCGCGCAGATCCTCGACCATGCGCTGGACGAGGGCGGGATTACTGGCATAGACGGTGGAGTAGTACTTGCCCGCCCTGGCCAAATTGAATTGCGAGTGCGCCTGGAGCAGAGGGGCCACGTGCCACCTGGCCTCCTCGATCCGGCCAAGCCTTACCAGCGCCGCCATCTCCGCTGTCCGGCAAGGAAACCAGGCAGGCATTTTCGCCAGACATTCCCCGGTAACCGGCAGGACGCGTTCGAAAGCGTCGAGGGCGTAAAAAGCTTCCGCCTGGAAGTTGTAGTAATAGATGGGGCGAACGGGGTTGAGTTCGACCGCTCGCGCCACAAGCTCGACCGCCTTGATATAGTTGCCATTCGTCCTTTCGGCGCGGCCCAGGAAGGCCAGATTTTCGGCGTCGCTCGGCCCAAGCTCGACCGCCTTGCGCGCGGCGGTGAGCGCTTCGGCCGACTCGCCCGCAACCGACAACGCGTGACTCAGCGCCTGATAAGCCGTCGGAAGGTGCGGATCGAGCGCGATCCCCCGGCGAATGCTTGCGATCGCTGCTGGCAAGTCGGCCCGCGTCACTTGTCCAGTGATTGCGAGTTGGACGTCGGCGCCGTTGAGAAAGCCGAGGTAAACGTGGGCGGGGGCATAACCCGGATCGAGCTCGATGGCGCGCTGCAATTCGCCGCGGCCCGCCAGGTAGGAGTCTTTGGTGAACTGGTGCTTGTGGGCGATGCCGCGCAGGGCTAATTCGTAAGCATCGAAGTTGTTCACCGGCCGCCGCAGCACCTTTGTCAATTCAGTTTCGCGCATGTGCGAAAATAGCGTCCCGGCGATGCGTTCGATAACCTTGTCCTGTGCCGCGATGACCTCCGTTGCCGGAACGTCGTAGCGATCCGCCCAGACGTGCTGTCCGGTGGCGCTGTCGATCAACTGCGCGGTGATGCGCAAGCTGTCGCCGGTCCTGCGCGCGCTGCCTTCGAGGACGTACTTGACGCCGAGTTGGCGGCCGATGTCCTCCGCTTTCAGCCCCTTGCCCTTGAAGCTGAAGCTGGTGTTGCGGGCCATGATGGTGAGGTCGCGGTTGCGGGCGAGCTCGGTGATGATGTCCTCGGCGATGCCGTCGCCGAGGAAGTCCTGTTCCTTGTCCCCCGAGAAGTTGTCG
>CAZIVY010000208.1:0-3081 GCA_964542505.1 uncultured Rhodospirillaceae bacterium | reverse complement strand
TCGCCCGGGGCCAGCACTTCGCCGCCGGCCGCGGCGGGCCGCGCGCTCTTGAAGAAATCGAGGTAGGAGCGCGCCTCGGCGGCAAAAGGGCCGGCGCCGGCGAAAGCATCCGGCTGCAAGTAAATCGACAGCATGCCATTCGCTATGGGGCGCGGGCCGGGCCCGGCGCAACCGGAGCCGGTGAGCGCCCCCGCCAGCAGCTCGATCATGAAGGAGAGGCCGGAGCCCTTGTGCTCGCCCATGGCGCGCAGCGCGCCCTGGCCCTGGCTGTGATCGGGCGTAATCCCGGGCCGCTTGGGGCCGTAAAACACCGCCGGGTCGGAGGAAAGCCGTCCGTCGCGGTCAATCAGGACGCCTTCGGGCAGGGGCTTGCCGCCGCTATGGGCGACCATGGCCTTGCCTTCGGCCACGGCGGAGGTGGCGAAGTCGAGAATGAGCGGCGGCCCGCCAGGCATGGGCACGCCGATGGCGACGGGGTTGGTGGCCATGCGCCGCTCGACGCCGCCGAAGGGCGCCACCAGGATGCTGCCGGCGACGTTCACCAGGTGGATGGAGACCAGGCCCGCCTCCGCCGCCTGCTCGGCCCAGTCGCCGATGCGGCCCAGATGCCCGGAGTGGCGGAGCGCCACCACCGCCACCCCCGCGCCGCGCGCCTTGGCGACGCCGATCTCCACCGCCTGTTCGCCCAAGGTCTGGCCAAAACCGTGATTGCCGTCGAGGAGCGCCATGGCCGGGCCATCGGCGATGACGGCGACGGATTGGTCAGGCCGCAGCCAGCCTTTTTCCATCCACTGCAAATAACGCGGAACGCGGATGACGCCGTGGCTGTCATGGCCGGTCAGGTTGGCCACCACCAGGTGCCGCGCCACTCGCGCCCCCTCGGCGGCTGAGCACCCCACGGCGACGAAGATGTTGCGCGTCAGGCCGCGCATGTCCTCGGCGGGGATCAGGATATCGGGCATAAGGAGGCCGGTTGCGGGGCGGAGGGTCGCGGCGGGGTCGCTTCAGCGCCGTTGCAACGCCGCCTCGGCTGGCGTCCGAATGCCAAGCCGCGCGACTTCCGCCAACACCTCGCGCGGCGTCATGCGGCGCGGCGAGCGGACGGCCTCCTCAAGAATGGCAAGAACTTCGCCCTGAAGCGACCGATGGCGCTTCTTCGCCCGCTCCTTGAGCAGGCGGACGATCTCGTCCGGGGCGTTTTTGATGGAAAGGTTGACCGGCATGATGGCGTCAGTTCGCATCCATTATTGTTTCATTATGCTCCCAAAAAATTCCAAGACAATCATCGGTCGCAGCCGGGCCGCTACGTGGCCGTGGGAACGGCAGGGCTATCGCATTTGGCAGGCATGAACGCCATTGGCGTTCATGGGCCTCATGGTTCGAGACGGCCGCTGCCGCAGCCTCCTCACCATGAGGCTTTTATAGGCTTTCCTCATCTTGAGGAGCGCCCCCTTCGACGCGCGCTTCGCGCGTCGCTCAGGACAAGCGGGCGCGTCTCGAAAGAGGAGGAAAGCCAATCGCAGGCAATTACGACTACCCTGGTGGGAACGGGGGCCTATCTCCAGCACTCGATGAGCAGGGTGAAGCGCTTGGCCGCGTCGCCGATGTCGTACTTCACTGCCCCGGTGGGGTTGGTTTCGGGCGGAACTCGCGCGCCAGTTCTTGCGCCTGCGCGATCTGCGCCGCAGTCATCTTGGGTACAATTTCGTCACGGTCGCGCGCCGCCATGTCGCGGCTGTCGCCCGGCGACAAGTTGGCTGCGGCGAGGTTGTACCACATGTGCGCCTGCACATGGTCCTGCGCCACGCCCTCGCCCTTCGCGTACCTAGCGCCGAGAATCAGTTGCGCGAACGCATCGCCCTGTTCGGCGGCCAGGCGATACCATTTCACAGCGAGCACAGAATCCTGCGCCACGGCCATGACCGTTGCTGTACATGAACCCGAGTTTGTTCTGCGCCGCCGCAATGCCCTGAGCGGCGGCCAAGCGGAACCACTTTACGGCTTCGGCATTGTCGCGCGCCACGCCCCGGCCGCGCTGGTACATGACGCCGAGGTTGTACTGGGTCCACGCATCGCCCTGCTCGGCGGCCAGAATAAATTGTTGCAGCGCCTGCGCTCCGTCCTTCGCGGCCCCATGGCCGTAGTGGTACATGGAATCGATGAGGAATTGGGCCTCCGCATTGCCTAGCTCGGCAAGCGGGCGGAATTCGCGGAAAGCAGTCGCGTAGTCGCCGCGCTTGTAGGCAGCGAGGCCCTCGTCGAACCCGGCACGGGCCGGCGCGGCCGCAGCGAGAAACACGGCCAACGCCAGAGCCAGACGCTTCATGGCGGCCTCCCGATTTCTAGGAATTGTATCGGATGCGGGCGCGCGGCGGAAGCGCGGGAAACTAAGTTGGAATAACGTGTGATACCAAGGTCTCCGAGCATTGACCGATTGGCCGTTCGTGGTGAGGGCCGCGCGCCCATTCGAGACGCCGCCTGGCGGCGGCTCCTCAGGGCAAGGCGCGCGGTGTCTCGAACCACGAAAGGCCAAGATGCAAGCCGCCCTTCGAGACGCGTCCCTCGCTTTGCTCGGGCCGCTCCTCAGGGCGAACGGCCAAGAGTCGAAGGCCACGGCCGCCGAGAATAAGCCGCTCCTGCGGGAGCGTTGGAATGCGTTGAGCGGAGGGAGCTGAAAATGCTGGGCAAGATCGCCAGCGTCGCCATTGTTCGGCCCGGCCGGCTGGAAGTCGCCTGGGACGATGGGCACGCCGCTTCCATCGACCTCGCCGGCATGATCGAAGCCCTGCCCGCGCTGGCGCTGTTGCGCGACGCGGCCGAGTTCGCGCGCGTTCGCGCCAGCGCCGACGGGTGGTCGCTGGAGTGGCCGTGCGGGGTGGATTTCGGCGCCGCTCAATTGCGCCGGTGGGCCGACGAGCAGGCGGGAGAGACCCTGCCGCCGGCGCTGTTCCGCGCCTGGATGGAGAAGCACAAGCTGACGCAGGAGCAGGCCGCGCAGGCGCTCGGCCTCTCGCGCCGGATGATCGCCTACTATCTCAGTGGCGGGAAGCCGATCCCGAAGACGGTGATGCTGGCGACGGA
>CAZIVY010000207.1:0-2781 GCA_964542505.1 uncultured Rhodospirillaceae bacterium | reverse complement strand
GCCCTCACGCTTCGACCCTCGCCGCCTTCGGCGTCTCGACAGCATGAGGGCCTCATCCTGAGCCGGCCGAAGGCCGTGTCGAAGGGTGAGGCCCGAGTCGCCCAATCACGAAAGCGGGTACTAGGACATGACCAGCGAGCGCGGTAGCGAGTTTGGTTTTGCCCCGGCGCACGACGCTCCGATTCCCTATATGGAGCGGGTGCGGACCTACTACGCGGCCCTGGGATATGGGGCGCCCTACGAATGGGCGCATTACTCAAGCGTGCCATTCCACGCTCTGGACAAGCCGCTTTCATCGTGCCGGGTGGCGATCGTCACCACCGCGGCGCCCTATCGGCCGGACAAGGGCGATCAGGGTCCGGGCGCCCCCTACAATGCGGCGGCGAAGTTTTTCACCGTCTATTCGGGCAATGCGGCGGAGGACCATGATCTCCGCATTTCGCACATCGCCATCGACCGCAAGCACACGACGGCCACGGACCAAGCGGCCTATTTCCCGCTGATCGCTCTGCGCGAAAGCTCGGCCCGTGCCCGCATCGGGTCGGTTGCCCCGCGCTTTCACGGCCTGCCCACCAATCGCAGCCATCGCGCGACGCTGGATGTGGACTGCCCGGAGATCCTCGCCCGCTGCAAGGCCGACGGCGTCGATGCCGCGATCCTGGTTCCCAACTGCCCCGTCTGCCACCAGAGCGTCAGCCTGGCGGCGCGGGCCCTGGAGGAGAACCGCATATCCACCATCGTCATGGGTTGCGCCAAGGATATCGTCGAGTATGTCGGCGTGCCGCGCTTCTTGTTCTCCGACTTCCCGCTTGGCAACGCGGCGGGACGCCCGGGCGACCGCGCCTCCCAAGCCGCCACCCTCGATCTCGCCTTGAGCACGCTCGAATCCGCGCCCGCCCCGCGGACAACCGTCCACTCCCCGCTGGCATGGAGCGCCGATCCCGACTGGAAGCTCGATTATTGCAACATCGCGCGCCTGTCGCCGGACGAGATCAAACAGCGCCGCGCGGAATTCGACCGCCAGAAGAGCGTCGCCCAGACGGTGCGCGTGGAGGCCAGCGCCGCTTCTGCATGAAATGAGCTTCCCATGCGGTCCTCGCCTTCAGGCGCCCCCGCTTTCAGGCGCCCCAGCTTTCAGGCGAGGTGCTTCTTGAAGAAGGCGATCGTCCGCTCCCAGGCCAGCTTGGCCGACGCCTCGTGGTAACGCGGCGTCGAGTTGTTGTGAAAACCATGCTGGGTGCCGGGATACACGTGCATCTCGTACTTGACGCCGCTCGCCTTCAGGGCCCCCTCGAAGGCCGGCCACATCGCGTTGATGCGCTCGTCGCTCTCGGCGTACTGGACCAGCAGCGGCGCCTTGATAGCCGGCACTGACGCCGTCTCGGCCGCCGCGCCGTAGAAGGGGACGCCCGCGTTCAGGTCGGCGCCGAGCGTGGCGGCCAGGAAGTTGGTCGTGCCGCCGCCCCAGCAGAAGCCCGTGACCCCGAGCTTGCCAGCCGACAGCGCGTGCGCTTTCAGATAGCGCGCGCTGTTGACCATGTCGGTGCGCAGCTTGCCGGGATCGAGGCCGGCCTGGAGGGCCCGGCCGTCGTCGTCATTGCCCGGGTAACCGCCGGCGGGGAACAACCCGTCGGGAGCGAGGGCCAGGAACCCCTCGGTAGCGGCCCGGCGGGCCACGTCCTCGATGTAGGGATTGAGCCCGCGGTTCTCGTGGATCACGAGGAGGGTCGGGAACGGCCCCGGCTTGTTTGGCTGCACCATGTACCCGCGCATGGCGCCGGACGAGCCGCCCGGCGAGGGGTAGTTCACGTAGCGGCCCTTGATCCGCTCGTCGGTGAACGAGATCGTCTGCGCCAGCGCATAGCGCGGCAACAGCGCCTGCGCCATGGCCAGGCCGCCGATCGTCACCGCGGCGGCCCGCTGCAGGAATTCGCGGCGGTCGATGCGCCCGTGGCAGTACTCGTCATAGAGATCGAACACGCGGCGGTCGATCTCGCTTTGGGTCAGCGCCCGCGGCGCCTCGGGCGCGAGGGTTGACGGCTCAGCATTCCACTGTCCGGACATTGCTGGATCTCCTCCGCTAGAGTTGGCGTTCGAGCTCAGTATGTAGCCCGTGCAAACCATGTCCGCCCGCGGCCATGGCCGGGGCGGTCTCGAAAGACAAGAAACTGTAGCAAACGAAACGTTTTCATGCATCCACCCGCACGGATGCGGCGATCTATGCGTTCACGGCCTAGTACCGGGAATCAGAAATGCGTGGCACACCCCCACCCTTGCCCTCCCCCACAAGGGGGGAGGGAATGTTAAATGCGGCCAACAGATTGCCCCCCTCCTCCTCGATGGGGGAGGCGCAAATCGCGAAGCGGTTTGCAGGGTGGGGGTGACTCACCCTTCCGCGACAGTCGGTACTAGTTGGCTGGGCCGCGCGGCGCGGTCCCCGGCTCGGGCGCGGGGGCGCCGATATCGGCCAACTTGGCGTAGTCGTCGCTCCGGTGCTCGTCCAGCGCCGCTTCCACCGCCTCGGCCGCGACGCCGGCACGCTGCAGGGTGGCGGCGGCGAGCTGCAAGCTGGCTTCGACGGTTTCCGCCAGCGCGGTGCTGGCGCCCACGGCGTGCAGCCGCCGCGCATGGGCGCCGTCGCGGGCGCGGGCGATGATCGGCAGGTCGGGAAATTGCTGGCGCAAGCTGGCGACCGTGCGTTCGACCTTGGCGGCGTCGTTCATGGTGACCACGATGGCGGTGGCGCGCGCGATTCCCACCGTGCCCAGAAGATCGATACGG
>CAZIVY010000206.1:0-2610 GCA_964542505.1 uncultured Rhodospirillaceae bacterium | reverse complement strand
CGCACGCGTCTGATCTTCACGAGGTAGATCGGGTAGGGCGATGGACACGATACTCAATAACTTTAATGCCTTGACGGCCTTCAATCAATGGCGCCGCCACGGTGGCCAAGCAGCGGCTTCGGCCCGGTGGCGGCCAAGGCCCGCGACTCGTGCTTCAAGGCCGAGTCGCGCCTCATCCCGAGGGCCGACATCGGCCCGGCCCACGGCAGACATAGGCGGCCAGGGTTAAGTTGCCGTTAGCGGCGGGCCGCTCATTTGCGCGAGGGCGGACCCCGGCCCCGGCGGCCCGAGTCGGGGCCGGCCGACGTGAACGGTTGTGCGGCGCTTCAAGCAGCATGGGTATCGAGCTTGCGGTCTGTACCGTAGAGTGGTACAGTGAGCCAAGGCGGAGTTGCGGAATGATCGTGGACTTTCGGGATGACTGGTTGCGCGATTTCTTCGTCGAGGATGTTCGATCGAGGAAAGTCCCATCCGATCTGGAAAGCCGTCTGTTCCGTAAAATCCAGATGATCGACGATGCGACGACGGATCACGATTTACGGGTTCCACCGAGCAACCATTTCGAAAAACCACGTGGCGATCTGGAAGGCTTCCATTCGATCCGCGTCAACAAGCAATGGCGGCTTGTCTTCCAGTGGGATGGCGGCCGAGGTGAAGCGACAGGCGCCTATCTGAACGACCACAGTTATCCGTGAGGCGAGCTATGTTGACGACGAAGCCCAAGCCGGCGAGCGTTGGCGAAATTCTGACCAAGGAGTTCATGCGGCCGATGGGCCTGACGCAAGGCGCGTTGGCCGAGGCGATGGGCGTGCAGCGCAAGCACGTCAACGAACTGTGCAACGAGCGCAGGGCCGTGACCGCTCCGACCGCGCTCATCCTTGCCCGCGTGTTCGGCAACAGCCCTGATTTCTGGCTGAATGTGCAGCGGCGCGGCGATCTGTGGGAGGCGATGCACTCGCCTCGCGAACGCGAGCGGATCGAACGTGCCCGACCGCTGAAGGTCGGCGCGTAGGATACGCTACCGGCGCAACAGGCAATCGGGCGCAACCGCCAGGACCGTTCAGCGGACGCAAGGGAAACGTCGCGGGTGCGGCCGTGCGAGGGCGCCGCAGGCCGGCGGAAAAATCGCCGGTGCTTTTAATTCGCCATTAACCACTAGCGGTTACTGCTCGTCATAGGCAAGGCAGGCGGGGTGTTGGATCGACGGCCATAACTGCCGGAGTATACGATGATTGCTACACCTGCTTCGATTCCAAGGAACCTCGCATGGTTTGCGGCGGCGATCGCCCTGATCGCACTGCTCGCCCACAACCCGGCGCGCGCCGAGATTGCCCTGACTTTCGGCGTCTACACCTCCGACAAGCCATCCGCGATGGTCGAACAGGTTCGCCCGACCTTGAACGTCCTCGAACGCGACCTAAGCGGATCGCTCAAGCAGCCGGTTCGAATCACCATGCAGGTGTTCCGTTCCTATGACGAAGGCGTAGCCGCGTTGATCGCGAAGCAGGTCGATTTTATGCGGCTCGGCGCGGCTTCCTACGTGTTGGCAAAGAAGCAGGATGCCGGGATTCGCATTCTCGCGGTCGAGGTGAACGATGGCGCCGCCAGCTTCAATGGCGTCATTTGCGTTCGCGCCGCCAGCTCGATCATGACCCTCGCGAATCTGAAGGGAAAGAGTTTCGCCTTCGGGGACAAGAATTCGACAATGGGCCGTTATGCCGCCCAACTCATCCTCGTCAAAGCGGGAATCCGTTCCAGCGACCTCGCGAGATTCGACTATCTCGACCGGCACGACCGGGTCGGCGCCGCGGTCGGAGCGGGCCAGTACGATGCCGGAGCGCTTGAGGAAACTATGTTCAAGAAGCTGGTGGCCGAGGGCATTCCGATCCGCGCCCTTGCGACCTATCCGAACGCGACCAAGCCCTGGCCCGCCCGCGCCGGACTCGAGCCGCGCCTGTTCGACGCGCTGCGCCATGCCCTCTTGCACATCGACGATCCACAGGCGCTCGAGCCGCTGCGTTTCGAGGGCTTTGCCATGCCAGACGAAGCCGCCTTCGAACAGACTCGCCAAGCGATCGAGGAAAACGACCGCTTCTTCACCGCCACGAACTGAAATGCGATTTGGGTTTCCGGCGTGATCGCGATTCGGGAGATGCGGTTCTCTCTAACAGCGCAACTCGTTGCCGCACTGGCCGTTGTCGCGCTGGTGATCGGAATTGTCGGCGCTTGGATCGTGGTCAGGTTCGAGGGCGACCGCCTGGCGACCATGCTGACGGTCGAGATAGAGCAGCGCTTCCGGCTTTTCGCGCTTTCGCTCAAGGATGACGTGATCAGCGAGGACCTGCCGCGGCTCGAAACCAACTTCCGCGACTTCGTGCAGATGGATGCCAGCTTGCTCAGCGTGCATTTGGCGAACGAGAAAAAGCGTTCGCTATTCACTTGGCGGCGCCCGCTGTCCGGGAATCCGTCGTCCAAGAATGGTTCCGATGAGATTCTGCGCCTGAGCATGCCGATCAGCCATGGCGGCGAGTTGTTCGGGGCCGTGAGCGCCGAATGGAGCATGGCCCCCATTCACGCGCTTATCTCCGAACGCATGGGCGTGCTCGCCAT
>CAZIVY010000205.1:0-4666 GCA_964542505.1 uncultured Rhodospirillaceae bacterium | reverse complement strand
AGCTGGGGGATCGTCGGCCATTCGCTGAACTTCTTGATGCCCTCGCGCAGGCCGGGGTCGGAGAGCACGTCGATGCCTTTGAACTTCACCCCCATCTGGGTGAGGATCTGCACCACCTGGGCGGAAAATCCGCATTGGGGGAATACCGGCGTTCCCTTCATGAACACCACGACCTGGTTGTCGGCGATTTCCTGCTTGATGCGGTCGGTGACCGGATTGTCGCTCATGGCTGTGCTTCCTTTTGGATGCCGGGAAAGATGTTTGGGGGTTGCGTTCAGTCGCCAGGGGTGGCGGTCTGGAGGGCCAAGGCGTGCAGTTCGCCGCCCATGCGGCCGCGCAATGCCTGGTAGACCATCTGGTGCTGCTGCACCCGCGACTTGCCCTTGAAGGCGGAGGACACGACCTGGGCGGAATAGTGGTCGCCGTCGCCACGCAAATCGCGGATTTCCACCTGGGCGTCGGGCAGCGCCTCCTTGATCAACTTCTCGATGTCTGCCGCCGCCATGGCCATGAAGGCGTCCACCCTCGTTTGCGCGCGAAATGAGTTACACGCTTGCCGGGTTCATATAGCGCGGCAGCCACGCTTCGTGCCGCCGCCGCAGCTCATTGACGGATATGGCGCAGAGACCGGCGACTGTCAAATCCGCGGCCCCGGTGACGCCAATATCGGCTGCCGGCACGCCAGCCGACGTGGCGGCGGCGATAACGGCAGTGGCGTCGCCGGGCGCGACGGAAAGCAAATAGCGGCCCTGGTCCTCGCCGAACAGCCAGCCATGCGCTTGTTGGCCGGGCGGCGCCGCGATGGCCGCGCCCATACCCCCGGCCATGGCCATTTCGGCCAGCGCCACCAAGAGACCGCCATCGGACAGATCGTGGCACGTCCTCACCCGCCCCGAGGCGATCAAAGCGCGGACGAAATCGCCGTTCGCGCGCTCGGCGGCCAGATCCACCGGCGGCGGCGGCCCTTCCTCGCGCCCGAAGAGTTCACGCAAATAAAGCGACTGGCCCAAATGGCCGGCTGACGCGCCCACCAGGAGCAGGCGCTCGCCGGCGTGCTTGAGGGCAATTGTCGCCATGCGCGAGACATCGGCCAGCAGGCCGACGCCGCCAATGGCCGGGGTGGGGAGAATGCCGGCGCCGTTGGTCTCGTTGTAGAGCGAGACGTTGCCCGAGACGACGGGGAAGTCCAGCGCCCGGCAGGCAGCGGCCATGCCTTCGACGCAGCCGGCGAACTGGCCCATGATTTCGGGCCGTTCGGGATTGCCGAAATTCATGTTGTCGGTGATGGCGAGCGGCAGGGCGCCGACGGCGGTGAGGTTGCGCCAGGCCTCGGCCACGGCCTGGCTCGCGCCCGCCGCCGGATCGGCGCGGCAATAGCGGGGGGTGCAGTCGGTGGTGAGCGCCAGCGCCCGGTTCGTGTCCTGGATGCGCACCACGGCGGCGTCGCCGCCCGGACGTTGCATGGTGTCGCCCATGACCAGGTAATCGTACTGCTCCCAAATCCAGCGCCGGCTGGCGAGATCGGGGCAGCCGAGGAGGCGGAGCAGGGCGTCGGCATAGTCCTTGGGGGGCGGCGGGTCGCCGGCCTCGAGCGGCGCGGGCGTGGGGGTCGGCGACCAGGGGCGGTCGTATTCGGGCGAGGCCAGAGCCAGCGGGTCGATGGGCAATTCGCCGGCGACGCGGCCCCGGTGGCGGATGACCATGCGCCCGCTGCCGGTCAGGTGGCCGATGACGGCGAAGTCCAGTTCCCATTTGCGGAACACGGCCTCGGCTTGCGGCTCGGAGCCGGGCTTGAGCACCATCAACATGCGCTCCTGGCTTTCCGAGAGCATGATTTCATAAGCCGACATGCCGGTTTCGCGCTGGGGAACGCGGTCGAGGTCGAGCTCGATGCCGACCCCGCCCTTGGACGCCATTTCGAAGGAGGACGAGGTCAGACCGGCGGCCCCCATGTCCTGGATGGCGACGATGGCGTCGCCCTGCATCAGTTCCAGGCAGGCCTCGATCAGCAGCTTCTCGGTGAACGGGTCGCCCACCTGCACCGTGGGCCGCTTGCTTTCGGCGTCGGCGGAAAACTCGGCCGACGCCATGGTGGCGCCGTGGATGCCGTCGCGCCCGGTCTTGGAACCCACATAGACCACCGGGTTGCCGATTCCGGCGGCGGCCGAATAGAAAATGCGGTCGGCCTTCGCCAGCCCCACGGTCATGCAGTTGACCAGGATGTTGCCATTGTAGGCGGGGTGGAAGTTGACCTCGCCGCCCACCGTCGGCACGCCGACGCAATTGCCGTAGCCGCCGATGCCGGCGACGACGCCGGCAATCAAATGGCGGGTCTTGGGGTGCGCCGGGTCGCCAAAGCGCAGCGCGTTCATGTTGGCGATGGGGCGCGCGCCCATGGTGAACACGTCGCGCAATATGCCGCCGACGCCGGTAGCCGCGCCCTGATAGGGCTCGATGAACGAGGGATGGTTGTGGCTTTCCATCTTGAACACCGCCGCCAGCCCGCCGCCGATGTCGATGACGCCGGCGTTCTCGCCCGGCCCGCAAATGACCCAGGGCGCGGTGGTGGGCAGGCGCTTCAGCCATTTCTTCGATGACTTGTAGGAACAATGCTCGGACCACATCACCGAGAAGATGCCGAGTTCGAGCAGGTTCGGCGGCCGCCCCATGATGGCGCGGGCGCGGGAGTATTCCTCGGGGCTCAGCCCGTGTTCGGCCACCACCGCCGGCGTGATCTTGACCGCCTTGGCGCTCATGCGGCGAGGCGTTCGAAAAGCGAGGCGAACAGTCCGCGGCCGTCGGTGCCGCCATGGGCGGCGTCGGTGGCGTCCTCGGGGTGGGGCATCAATCCCAGCACGTTGCGCCGCGCGTTCAGGATGCCGGCGATGGAGCGGATGGAACCGTTGGGGTTAGCCGCCGCGACGGCTTCACCGTCGGCGTCGGCGTAGCGGAAGGCCACGCGGTCGTCGTCCTCCAGCCGTTTCAGGGTGTCGGGGTCGGCAAAGTAGTTGCCGTCGTGGTGGGCGACGGGCACGCGCAGCAAAGCGCCTCGGCGCAAGCGCGCCGTAAAGGGGCTTTGGTTCGTCTCGACGCGCAGGAAGACGTCCTTGCAGACGAATTTGAGGCCGGCGTTGGGCAGCAGCGCGCCGGGCAACAGCCCAGCCTCGACGGCGATCTGAAAGCCGTTGCACACCGCCAGCACCGGGGTGCCGGCGTCGGCGCGCGCCTTGATGGCGCGCATGATGGGGGAATGGGCGGCGATGGCGCCGCAGCGCAAATAGTCGCCATAGGCAAAGCCGCCGGGAAGCGCGATCAGGTCCGCCTTCGGCACCTTGCTGTCACCGTGCCAGACCATGACCGGCTTGAAGCCGGCGCGGGCCAGCGCCAAGCGCATGTCGCGCTCGCGGTTGGAGCCGGGAAAAACGACGATGGCGGCTTTCATATCGAGGATTGCATCAGCCCAAGCGTTACTCGCTGGCCAGCTTCTCGAGAAAACCGTCGATATTCGTCGTCTTGTACCTCACCGCATCCAAAAGATCGGCAAGACCCTCCACGTATCCAGGGGAATACAGTGGACGATCCGACTCGTCCACAAACTCCAACTTTACCGCGCGATCCCATTCGGAGTTTTCGAACACCCCGGTGGCATACCCTCTCCTCACAGGTACCTTGCGACGGACCTCATAGATGCGAATGCGCTTCCCCAGGTGTTCAGTTACGTAAGCAAACTCCGCTTCTTCATCCGGCGGCAGAAACTCAGGTGAAACGCTTTTCCACGCGAGGCGGCCTTCTTGAGTTAGTCTGAGAAGCTTACTGATAGCGGCAACCCAAGTTTCACTACCCGACATTGCCAAGCCTTTCCCGGTAATCGGCAGACTGTTGCTCCGCTGTTCCGATCAAACCCAACAGCGTCTCGTATATAGTTCGGCACTTTTCCTTGGTTTCGTGGGAGCTTCCGCGCGCGAACCACGCAAACCAAAGGTGTGGCTGTCGTGCCCCAAGATATAGCGCGATATCCTTCTCTAACGCGACCAATTTCCGGCGCGTGTCCCCGGCGAATTTGGACTTCAAGCTCTCAATTGCCGGACTTGCTATCACCAGGATCTCCCGAATTCCTTCCCGGTTGGCATCGAAATTGTTGAGCTGCTTCGCGAGGGTTGATCGCACATTCCGCAACTGCTTCAAAAGTTCCGGAACCCGAGAGCGCATGTACATCTCGCGCTGGATCGCGCGAACCCGTGACGCCACGTAGATCGAAATGCAAAGCGAGGCGATCGAGGCAAGACCGGAAACCAGAACGAACCACGGTGCGGCCGCGATCCATTCGATCCACCCCGGCACCGTCCCACGTCCTCAACCGACCACATCGACGGTGTAGTTCTCGATCACCGGGTTGGCGAGCAGCTTCCGGCACATGGATTCGACCGCGGCCTTGGCTTCCGCCCGGTCGCCGTCGGCCAGCTCGATCTCGATGTATTTTCCCTGCCGGACCTCGTTCACGCCGGTGAAGCCCATGCCGTGGAGCGCGTTGGCGATCGCCTTGCCCTGGGGATCCAGCACGCCGGGCTTGAAGGTGATGTGGACGCGGGCCTTCATGGCGGCCCTCACTGCATGGTGGCCGGGCCCTTGATGTCGCGCGGGCCGCCTTCGGGCATGATGCCCAATC
>CAZIVY010000204.1:0-1792 GCA_964542505.1 uncultured Rhodospirillaceae bacterium | reverse complement strand
TAAACATCGTTCTCGACGCCGTGACCTACATGAACGAGACCTATGACGAGATCTTTGTCGGCGGTCTGTCGTTTGCCTGGTGGGCATCGCTGCTCGGCGCCTGGTGGTTGATGCGCAAGCGTCGCCGCCGCATTGCCGCGCTCGCCAGCCGGCAGCCGCAGTCCCAAGGCGGGATACCCTACCCCCGCCGTCTGCTGCAATAGGCTGCACAACCCTCGCGATTGTAAACTTCAAGGGACGCTGGCGACCGTCAATCCCGATCAGCGCGGCCGGGCGCGTTTTCCTTTTCAGGAAATGCCCAAGATCACTCATTAAATTCAACCTAGAGTCATCGCCGCCGCCGTTAATGCATTCGCAATCCGGTTGCGTTTTACTGGCGCAACACACGTATTGCGAGTATTGCCAATGTCACCGCCAATCCCGCCGGACGCCATCGCGCCACCGCCGCCGGCCCCTAGCAGCGCCGCCGCCATCCTTGCCAAGCTGCCGAACGCGGTCGTTGTCTGCGACCGCGGCAGCCGGGTTGTCGGTCTGAACGACGCCGCCCGCTCGCTGTTCGGCGGCGAGAAGGCGGACGGCGTCGGCCATTCCATCGATTTGCTCTTGCCGCCGGGCCTCAATGGCGGCCCATGGCCGGCGGGCGAAAGTCCGTCGAGCCTGTTCGTGTTCGCCGGAGAGCGCACGATGATCGGGCGGCGCGGCGACGGCTCCACCTTTCCCGTTGGTGTCATGTTGGCCCCTGTCGATACGGCGGGGAAAGGATTGTACGCCCTGGTGGCGCGCGACCTCACGGTCGAGCACGCGGTGCGCGCCGCGATGCAGGAAAACGAATTCCGCTACCGCACCCTGACCCAGATGGCGCCGGTCGGCATCATGCACTCCGATACCTCCGGCAACTGCGTCTTTGTCAACGGCTACGGGCTGACGATGACCGGCTTGCCCCTCGAGCGCGCGCTGGGCGATGGCTGGCTTTCCGCCCTGCACCCCCACGACCGCGACCGCGCCGCCGCCGCCTGGTCGAACGCGGTCAAGACCGGGCTTGGCTTTCGCCGCGAGTTCCGCTTCCAGCGCGCCGATGGCGCCACCGTCGGCGCCTTGTCCGAAACCGTGCCGGCGCGCGGCGACGGCGGCGGCCTGGTCGGATTCATCACCATCCTGACCGACGTCACCGCCATCCGGCGCGCCGAAGATCGCCTGCGCGACGCGGTGGAAAGCATCGATGCCGGCTTCGCCCTGTTCGACTCCGACGAACGCGTGATTTTTTACACCCGCCGTTATGCCGCGATGCGGAACGTGCCCGCCGACGTCGATTTGCTCGGCCTCTCCTTGGATCAGGCCATGCGTATTCTCCTCGCCCATGGCGGTTACGCCGATCCCTTGGCCAAGTCGGATCCCGAAGCCTGGATCGCCTTGGTGGTGGCCCGCCATCGCGCCGCGCCGCTCGATCCGATCGAATACGCCATGCAGGATGGCCGCTGGCTGGCGGCGCTCAAGCGCCGCACCGCCGACGGCGGGCGCCTGACGTTGATCAGCGACGTCACCGAGCGCAAGCGCCACGAGGCGGCGCTGCGCGAGCACCAGACGGCGCTGCAGCGCAACGTCGCCGACCTGGAGATTTCCCGCGCCCAGCTTGAGATGCAGGCGGCCACATTGACGCGCCTGGCGGAAGACAACGCCGCCGAGAAACAGAACGCCGAAGCGGCCAATCGCGCCAAGTCCGAATTCCTGGCCATGATGAGCCACGAAATTCGCACGCCCATGAACGGCATATTGGGCATGACCGGGCTGCTGC
>CAZIVY010000203.1:0-1756 GCA_964542505.1 uncultured Rhodospirillaceae bacterium | reverse complement strand
CATGTAGAGCTTCTCGTCGGTAAAGACGCGGAAGCCGCCGCCCGCGAACGGCCGGTCGAGCGCCAACTTGTAGGCGAAGGTCCAGGCCTCGAAGCGGCCGCGCGTCGAGCCGTCGGTCTCGTACTCGGCGATGGTGGCCATGCGCCCGTACCACTTTTCGGGCAGGATCGGCAGGATCACCGCCAGCGTGAGAACCAACGCCATGGCCGTGGCGGCCTTCTGGCGCGATTTGATCCACATCAAGGCCAGCACCACGGCGAGCGCGATCATGCCGCCGCGCGAATACGTGCCCAGCACCGCCAGCGCCGTCAGCCCCATGGCGATCCACATGCCGCGCCGAACCAAGACATGGGTGGCGGTGACTTGCAGGTGGCGCATCAGCGGCAGCACCATGACCATCGCCTGCGCCAAGGCGTTGTTGTCGGCGATGAAGCTCAAGGGCGGCCCGTAAACGCGGCCGCCGCCGCCGGTCACCGCGGTGAAGAATCCGCCCTTTACCCCGTAGAAGCCCAATGAGATCACGGCCACCCAGGTCAGCCAGGTGATGCGCTCGCGGGTGGTGACCAGGGCCAAGGTCACGAATGTCATGGCCAGGATCTTGATGACCCCGACCCATTTTTCGTAGGCCGCGTCGGGCACGATCGCCAATGGCAACGTCATGCTGATCCACAGCGTAAAGGCGGCGAGCCAGTAGACCGGCGCCGAATTCGGCATTTTCTTGCTCTCGCGTGAAATCAGCCACGCGACCACCGTTGTCACCGCGACGATCAGGGCGAAGCGAAAATCATAGGCATAGCCCCAGGTCAGGCGGTGCGGATTCATCAACGACAGCCAGTGCCACATCACGATCCCGGCGAAGGGCGCCCTTAGGGTGACGGGGACCGAGGCAACAACGATGAGCAGCAATATGAGATCGCGCATGGCCGGTTATCCGGAATGGTTGTCGGCAAAAAGGGATGCGTCGGTCGCGAGATGCGATTGCCAACGCGTGGGCAGCAGCGATCGGAACAGTTCGCCATAGGCCGCGAACATCCGCCGCTGGTCGTAGCGGGCGCGCACATGCGCCCGGTTGTCCTCGCCAAGCGCCGCCCGCAGGCCGTCGTCGCCCAGCAGCATCTCGATGGCGCGTGTCAGTGTCCTGGTATCGGCGTCGACGACGAAATCGCGGTTGGCGGGCGCCACCAGGTGCTTCACGTCGCCCACGTCCACCGACGCCACCGCCCGCCCCGCCGCCATGGCTTGCAGCAGGCTGTTGGGCATTTGCTCGGTATCCGAGGAAAGCGCGAAAACGTCGAACGATCCCAGCACCTGTTCCGGCGCCTCCAGATTGCCGGTGAACACCACCCGGTCGGCGACCCCGCGATCGCGCGCGCGCTGTTCCAGCCGTGCGCGCTCGACGCCGTCGCCGACGATCACCAGCCGCGTCGGCGCCGTCGCGCGCACCGACGCGAAAGCGTCGATCAAACGCGTCAGGTTTTTTTCCGGCCGCAGCGGAGCGACGGTGCCGACGATGCGCTCGCCGGGTAATTTCTTGAAGCCCGCCACGACGCCCTTGGCGGTCGCCGCGAAGCGTTCGCAGTCGACGCCGTTCGGGATGTGGCGCACCTTCGCCGGATCCACGCGCCAGACATCGCGAGCCAGCCTTACGAGCTCGCGCGATGGCACCACCAGCGCCCGGCTCCGCTTCAACACCAGGCGGCGCAGCAGCACCCGCCGGCGCGCCTGTCCTTGCGCCTCGTCCGGGCCGAAGCCGCTT
>CAZIVY010000202.1:0-1763 GCA_964542505.1 uncultured Rhodospirillaceae bacterium | reverse complement strand
GGTCATGGCGTTCATCGCCTGGTCGGCGTGGGGACCGGAGCCCCGCTTCGCTTTTGGCGTCATCGCCGCCGTCGCGGTGCTGATTATCGCCTGCCCGTGCGCGCTGGGACTGGCCACGCCCATGTCGATCATGGTCGGCGTCGGGCGCGGCGCCCAGGCCGGCGTGCTGATCAAGAACGCCGAGGCGCTGGAGCGGTTGGAAGCCGTGGATACCCTGGTGGTGGACAAGACCGGCACGCTGACCGAGGGCAAACCGAAGCTGACCCGGCTGATACCCGCCGCCGGCTTCGCCGCCGACGACGTTTTGCGCCTCGCCGCCGGACTTGAGCGCCAGAGCGAGCACCCCCTGGCAGGGGCGGTATTGCGCGCGGCGAACGAAAAGAATCTGGTCCTTGCCGAGGCCCAAGGCTTCGCGGCGCTGGCGGGCAAGGGCGCGCGGGCGTCGGTCGAGGGCCGCGAGGTCGCGCTGGGCAATGCGCGGCTGCTGGCCGATCTCGGCGTCGACGCGAGCGCGCTGGCGGTCGAGGCCGAGGGGCTTCGGCGCGACGGCGCCACGGTCGTCTTTATCGCCATCGACGGGCGCGCCGCCGGCTTGCTCGCCATCGCCGATCCGATCAAGGCGACGACGCCCGCCGCCATCGCGGCGCTGAAGGCGGATGGCGTGCGCGTGGTCATGCTGACCGGCGACAACCGCACCACCGCCGAAGCGGTCGCCCGCCAGCTTGGCATCGACGAGATCGAAGCGGAGGTCCTGCCGGAACACAAGAGCGAGGTGGTAGGCCGGTTGCGAGCCGAGGGGCGCGTCGTCGCCATGGCCGGCGATGGGGTGAACGACGCCCCGGCGCTGGCCGCCGCCGACGTGGGCATCGCCATGGGCACCGGCACCGACGTGGCCATCGAAAGCGCGGGCGTCACGCTGCTCAAGGGCGACCTGCAGGGCATCGTGCGGGCGCGGCGGCTTTCGGCGGCGACCATGCGCAACATCCGCCAGAACCTGTTCTTCGCCTTTTTCTACAACGCCGCCGGGGTGCCGCTGGCGGCGGGCGTGCTCTACCCGGTTTTCGGCTGGCTGCTGAGCCCGGTCTTCGCCGCCGCGGCGATGACGCTGAGTTCGGTGAGCGTCATCGGCAACGCGCTCAGGCTGCGCTCCTTGCGCCTGTAGTACCGACTTTCGCAAGTTCGCGCGTCGCGACACGCCACCCGCGAACTCGCGAAAGTGGTGCAGATTCAATAGGTTTGCACCCTTCATCCATGGTCCGCGCCCGTGGCGGCATTGCCGCCAATGTATAACAGCGCGCAGGGCGCGCGGGGCGCGGATCAGCGATGGCGGGTACTAGCCACGCCCAACGATCGCTTGGGCGCAAGCGCGGGAAAATGCTACTGTTCCGGTCAAGTTGCGCCGCACCATTCGGCGTTCAGTTAGGGAGCCAAAAATGACCAAGCTTGTCCCCCTTCGGCCCGGCGATACGCCTGCGGCCCCGCCGCGCCCCAGCCGGATGGAAGCCGAGGCGGCGGTGCGCACCCTCATCCGCTGGGCCGGCGACGACCCGGAGCGCGAGGGCTTGCGGGGCACCCCGGACCGGGTCGTGCGGTCCTACGAGGAGTTCTACGCCGGCTACGAGGACGACCCGGTGGCCTTGCTGTCGCGCACCTTCGAGGAGATCGGCGACTACGAGGAAATGGTGGTGCTGCGCGACATCCGCTTCGAAAGCCATTGCGAACACCACATGCTGCCGATCATCGGCAAGGCGCATATCGGCTAT
>CAZIVY010000201.1:0-5218 GCA_964542505.1 uncultured Rhodospirillaceae bacterium | reverse complement strand
AGCAGCGTGTAGGGCCTTTTGTGCTTGGTGAAGAAGTCCGCGGCCGCCTTTTCGAGCGTCGTGCCGGCGGTGGTGCAGACGGTGGCGCCGGAAAGGTCGGTGCCCTTGCTGACCCCCAGGTTCTTGTAGACCATGATCCCGATGCCGGTGAAGAAATAGGGCGCCGAGAACTGGAGGCCGAGTTCGGTGTTCCGCGTCAGCGTCCACGAGGTGTTCTTCACGATCACGTCGATGTCGCCGGACTGAAGCGCGGGAAAGCGCTGCACGAAACTTACCGGGACGAGCTTCAATTTTTTCTGCTCGCCGAGCACGGCGACGGCGATGGCGCGGCAGAAGTCGATGTCGAAGCCGGACCAATTGCCCTGGGCGTCGACGACGGCGAAACCAGGCGAATTCTCGGTCGCGCCGCTGCACAGCAGCTCGCCCCGCTTGGCGATGTTCTCCATCGTCGCGCCTTGGCCTTGCGCCTGCGCCCAGCCCGCCGTCATCAGCGTGGCCGCGGCACAGAACGTCGGCAGCCAACGGATCGCCGTCGGCGTCGTGATCGTCTTCGATTTCCCGAACATGTGGGCGTACCTCCTCCGGTTCAATTTTTTTCCGCCATCGGCCATGGACGCGCCGCGTCATGGGACCTATAAGTTATAAGATGCGCGTTCGGCTCGTCAATCGAGGCCGAAGAACCTCGCCTCTTCGGATTTTGTCGAATGAACGACGGTGTGCCCGCGCCCCTTGATTTGTCCGCCCAGGAGATCGAGCGCCTGCGCGAGCGGGCGACATTTGTCCGCCTCGAAACGGTACGCCTGATCTCCATCGCCAAGGTCGGGCACTATTCCTCGACTTTCTCCTGCGCCGAGATTTTCGCCGTCCTTTATTACGACGCCATGCGCCTCCGCCGGGGCGAACCCGCATGGACCGACCGCGACCGATTCCTCATGGGAAAGGGCCACGCGGCGGTGGGTCTTTATCCGCTGCTGGCGGATTGGGGATTTTTCCCCAACTCCGACCTTGACGGCTATACCCGTCTGGGGAGTCCCCTTGGCGACCACCCGGACATGCGCAAGGTGCCGGGCATCGACTTCAGTTCGGGATCCATCGGCCATGCGCTGTCCGCTGGCCTGGGGATGGTGTTGGCGGGGCGCCTGCAACGCAAGGACTACTTCGTCTACGTCATGATGGGCGACGGTGAAATGCAGGAGGGACAGGTCTGGGCCGCCGCCATGTCGGCGGCTCACCACAAGGCCGGCAATCTTGTGGCCATTATCGACCGCAACGGCTACCAGCTCGACGGCAAAGTGGACGACGTGGCCGCCATCGAACCCTTGGCCGACAAATGGCGGGCCTTCGGCTGGCAGGTTCACGAGGTCGACGGGCACGATGTCGCCGCCCTGGCGCGCTTGTTGCGCCGGATCAAGACCGACCCCGCGCGCCAGGCGCCCGCCTGCGTCATCGCGCGAACGCTCAAGGGCAAGGGCGTCGGCTACATGGAGACCGAGCCCGGTTGGCACCTGGGCTATCTCGCCGCCGAGGACGAAGCCGCCGCCATCGCCGAAATCAAGGCGCAAGCGGGTCGCCCATGAGCGCGCTGCGCAGCAGCTCTTCATGGCAGTACCGGAATCTCAATTCCCGCGTTCCCGGGCTTGGCGTCCTCTCGGGGGCGCTGATCGAACTGGTCGAGGAAGGCTATCCCGTCATGGTCGGCACGGCCGACGTGCAGCATTCCAACGGGCTGGTGCGTTTCGCCGCGCGGTACCCGGAACGTTTCGTCCAGTTCGGGATTTCGGAACAGCACATGGTATCCGCCGCCGCCGGCATGGCGGCCGCCGGCGTCATGCCTTTTGTGGCGACTTTCGCTTCCTTCCTGGCCCTCCTCTGTTGCGAGCAGATTCGCACCGACATCGCCTATTCGGCGCTCCCGGTCCGGCTTATCGGTCACCATGCGGGCATCGCGCTCGGTTTCTACGGCACCTCCCACCACGCGACGGAAGACATGGCGATCATGCGCTCCATCGCCGATCTTACGGTGGTCGCGCCGGCGGACGGCGCGCAGCTTGCCGCCGCCATCAAGGCCTCGGCGCGCCACAAGCAGCCGATCTATTTCCGCATCAGCCGCGGCCACGACGAGCCCGTCTACGACGCCGCCACGCCGTTCGCCTTCGGCAAGGCCATCGTGCACGCCGAGGGCGACGATCTGACCATTATCGCCTGCGGCACCATGGTCCACCCGTCCTTGCGGGCCGCCGAGGCGCTCCGGCGCGCGGGCTTCTCGGTCGGCTTCATCGACATGCCGACGGTGAAGCCCATCGACCGCGCGGCCATCGAGGCGGCGGCGCGGCGCTCGAACGCGATATTGTCGGTCGAGGAGCACAATGTGATCGGTGGGCTGGGCGGCGCGGTGGCCGAAGTCTTGGCCGACATCGGCCGCGCGCCCCGCTTGGTCCGCCACGGCATCAAGGACGAATACAGCCTGATAGCGCCGCCCACCCATCTCTACCGCCACTACCGCCTGGATGCAGCGGGCATCGAGGCCGTGGCCCGCGAGGTTCTCGGATGACCCCGTCGAAAATTCAGCCGCTCGAGCTTGGGAACCTTTCATCGCGCGTTTATCGCGCGCTGCGCGAGGCGTTGATCGCCGGAAACTTCCGCCCCGGCCAGCGCCTGGTCATGCACGAACTCGCCGAAACCTTCGGCACCAGCGTCACGCCGGTGCGCGAAGCCTGTTTGCGCCTGGTCAGCGAGCGCGGTCTCGAATTGCGCTCCGGACGATTCGCCATGGTTCCTCGACTGACGCTGTCGCGCTACATCGAAATTCGGACGATTCGCATCGCGCTCGAGGGCCTGGCCGCGGAGTTGGCGTGCGCGCATGTCAATCAAGCCGATCTCGATCGCCTGGCGCAAACGCAGACGCAATTCGAAAACGCCGAGCGGGCGGGAAAGGTCGACGCCGCGACACGGGCGAACCGCGATTTCCACTTCGCCGTCTATCGCCTGTCGCGCCTCGACATGTTGACCGAACAGATCGAATGCCTGTGGGTATCCATGGGCCCGATCCTGAGCGTCTATTACAACGACATTGTCAGCGACTATGTGGGCGCCGACGAGCACTACCGCGTCATCGAAGCGCTCGGCCGCCGTCACCAGCGTGACGCGCGCGCCGCCATCGAGCGGGACATCCTGCGCGGCGGCCAATGCATCGTCGACTACCTGACCGGCCGCCAGGAAGCGAAGCAGGCCTAGTTTCGGCCGGCGGCGGACGATCGCGGCGTGCGAAGCCCCGCCGTCTCGCCGCCGTCGACGGCGATGACCGTCCCATTGACATAACTCGACGCCGGGGAAAGAAGCCAGGCGACGACATCCGCCACCTCGGCGGGCGTCCCGAAGCGGCCGGCGGGGATGCGCTGCTCCAGCGCCTGAAGTTTCGCCGGATCGGACTTGATGCCCTTCATGACGCGGGTGTCGATCTGCCCAGGGCAGATGGCGTTGAAACGAACCTGCGCTCCGTATTCGAGGGCCAGCGCCTGGGTGAGGCCGATCATCGCCGCCTTCGAGGCGCAATAGATGGCCAGCCCCTCCTCCCCGCTTTTGCCGGCGACCGACGACACGTTCACCACCGAGCCCTTGGCCGCGACCAGGCCCGTCAGGGCGAAACGCGTGAACAAGAACGCGCCGCGGGCGTTCACGTCCATTACCTGGTCCCAGTCGGCGACTTCGGTGTCGCCAAAGGCCACGCGGCGGGACATCCCGGCATTGTTCACCAGACCGGCGATGCGGCCAGCGCCCAGTTCCAAGGCCCGATCCACCGCCCGGCGGCAATCCTCGGGCGAAGCGACGTCGCCGGCGACGAACGTGGCCTTCGGAGCCAGGCGCGCGACTTCGGCGCCCGCGTCGCGGTCGCGCCCGGTGAAAACGACGGGGGTCCCGTCCTTGGCGACGCGCTCGACGCACGCGCGGCCGATGCCGTGCGTCCCGCCGGTGACGATAATCGCGCCTCTAGCCAACCGCCGGGCCTCGGCCGTAATCCACCGGCATCGCCAGCCATCCTGCCTCTTTCTTGGACCAGTAGAGATCGTGCAGGCGCCGCGTCAGCGGGCCTGGCGCCCCCTTTCCCACGGCTTGGCCATCGACATTCGTGACCGGCATGATGCCGCCGGCGGTGCTGGTGATGAAGATTTCGTCCGCCCGCGCAAGCCGCGACGCGGTGATATCGCCCGTGGCGCAGGGCAGCCCCAGATCGCGGCAAAGCTCGATCACCGTTCGTCGCGTCATGCCTTCGAACACGCCGCTTTGGGGCGTGACGAGCGTGCCGCCCTCGACCATGAAAACGTTGAACCCGGCGCCCTCGGTGATGTTGCCGCGCCCATCGACAAGCACGCCGATCTCGGCGTTTTGGTCATAGGCGTCAAAGGTGCCGCGGGTCAGGTCGAGCCAATGGAAGTTCTTGATCCGCGGGTCGACCGCCTCCGGGGCGATCCGTTGCACGCTGCTGACCACCATGCGCAAGCCCCGGCGGCGCTGGTCGTCGTTGGCGATCCAGACGAACGGCCCGGCGAAGGCGTAGAAGCGGTTGGTGCACAGGCTCGGGTCGCGCGTTCCCTTGGGCGGCACCCCGCGCGTACAGGTCATCTGGACATAGGCGTCGCGCAGGCCGGAGCGGCGGACGCATTCGACGACCACGTCCGTCACTTCCGGCTTTGTCATCGCCAAGTTGAAGCGCAACCCCGCCATGGATTGGTAGAATCGGTCCACGTGGTCGGCGAGGCGGAAGAAGCTTCCCTTCCACACATGGGCGACGTCGTAGGTGGCGTCGGAGCGCACGAAGCCCCGGTCGAGGATGGGAATGCGGGCTTCCGCCAAGGGCACGTAATCGCCGTCGATATAGGCAACGCCGACATAGTCGCGCAATTCGTCGGCCATGCTACGGCCAGGAACCGGGATTGCCGCCGAGGGGATCGGTTTCGTCATCGCGTCACATTATCGCCAAGGAGGGCATCGCGAATGGCGGCGCTTCGCTCGTGACCGATCATATAAGCCGCCAGATGCCAGTCAAGGCGGAGGCTCCAGTCTTACCAGGGCAATCGCTTGAACGGTTCCAACGAGGAGATATTCGCCCCATTGTCGGCATTTTTCTCGTCACCCCCGCGAAAGCGGGGGTCCATGGCGGGGTCAAACGGGTGTGCGATCCGGAAGGCTGTACCGACGGCGCCATGGATGCCCGCCATCG
>CAZIVY010000200.1:0-10638 GCA_964542505.1 uncultured Rhodospirillaceae bacterium | reverse complement strand
AACCGCGCGGCAATCGCGCGGACATTGCCAGGGCAGCGCCGGGGCGGCATGTTAGCAGCCTTCGAACTTGGAGCGCCGATGCGCGGGCCGCGAACTTCCACCGATATCGTCATCGTCGGCGCCGGACCGGTGGGGCTTTTCGCCGTCTTCGAGGCCGGCATGCTGGGCATGCGTTGCGCGGTGTTCGACGGCCTGGCCATGCCCGGCGGGCAGTGCGCGGCGCTCTACCCCGAAAAACCGATCTACGACATTCCCGGCATTCCCCGCCTGGCGGCGCAGGAACTGGTGGACCGCTTGCTGGAGCAGGCGGCGCCATTCAAGCCCGATTACCGCCTGGAGCGCCAGGTCATGGCGCTGGACGGCGACCCGAGAGGCGGCTGGACGGTGAAAGATTCCGCCGGCGAGGAAGTCGCCTGCCGAGCGGTGGTCATCGCCGCCGGCAACGGCGCCTTCGGTCCCAACCGGCCGCCGCTGCCGGGGATCGAACGCTTCGAGGGCAAAAGCGTTTTCTACCTGGTGCGCCGGCGCGAGGATTTTCGCGGGCGGCGCGTGGTCATCGCCGGCGGCGGCGATTCGGCGGTGGACTGGGCGGTGTCGCTCTGCGACGTGGCCGCGCGGGTGATGGTGGTCCACCGGCGCGACAAGTTCCGCGCCGCGCCCGAGAGCGAGCGGCGCTTGCGCGAGCTGGCCGCCGCCGGGCGGGTGGAACTGGTGATCCCCTATCAACTGGCGGGCGTCGAGGGCGAGGGGGGGCAATTGTCGGCGGTGACGGTGGCGACGCTCAAGGGCGAGAAGCGGCGGCTCGAAGCCGATTCGTTGCTGGCTTTTTTCGGCCTCGCCAGCGAGCTTGGCCCCATCGCCCGCTGGGGAGTGAAGCTGGAACGCCAGCACGTCAAGGTCGATCCGGCGACGCTGGAAACCAACGTGCCCGGCATCTACGCCATTGGCGACGTGGCCACATATCCGGGCAAGCTCAAGCTCATTCTGTCAGGTTTCTCGGAAGCGGCCATGGCGGCGCACGCCATTTACCCAAGGGTCCATCCGGACCGTCCGCTGCACTTCGAATATTCGACCACCAAGGGCCTGCCAGCGGGGTAGCCCCCCTCCTCATCCTGAGCAAGGCGGCCTCTCCTTCGAGACGGTTGCTCCGCAACCCCTCAGGATGAGGCCGCCGCGTCGAAGGACGGCGGAATCAGATCTGGTGGCGGGCGGCGGGGCCGATCGCGGCGGCGGGGATATTGGCGGACGGAGAAACCTCGGCCGGCGATGAGGGCTCGGCCCGTGCCGGCACCTCGGTGGCCGCGCCGGCGGCCCGCAGCGGCAAGCGGCAGGTCACGACCGTGCCTTCGTTGCGCTTGGATTGGAGTTCGACCCGCCCGTGGTGCATTTCCACGAACGCGCGCACCAATGACAACCCCAGGCCGGCGCCGGCGGGCTTGCCGGGCGCGGCGCGCTTCCAGAACTTGTCGAACGCCCGCGGCTGGTCGGTTTCGGCGATGCCCATGCCGTTGTCGCGCACCCAGAAAACGGCTTCGTTTTCCTCGCGGCGGGCGCCGAGCTCGATGGTGCCGCCGGGGGGCGTGAACTTGATGGCGTTGTTGAGCAGGTTGAACATCACCTGCTTGAGGCGCCGTTCGTCGGCCTCGATGGAACCGATGTCCAGCGGGCAGTCGAACTGAACCGCGAGCGATTGGCGGCGGGCGCGCTCGCGCACCAGGCCGACGATGTTTTCCATCGTCGCGTAAAGATCGAAGCGCTCGAGTTCGAGGGAGACCTGGCCGGCCTCGATGCTCGCCAGATCGAGGATGTCGTTGATGAGCATGAGCAGCAGATGCGAGGAATCGAGCACGCCCTGGGCGTATTCCTTTTGCCGTTTATTCAACTCGCCGAAATACTGATTGGCGAGAATTTCGGTGAAGCCGATGATGGTGTTGAGCGGCGTCCGCAACTCGTAGGAGACGTTGGCGACGAACTCGGACTTGAGCTGGTCGGCGGCCTGGAGCGCGTCGTTGCGGTCGCGCAGCGCCCGCTCGATGCGGATGGAATCGCTGACATTGAGGTAGCTGTAGAGCATCGCCCCGTCGGGGAGGGGCACGGTGGCATAGTCGATCACCTCGCCGTCGGGGCGCTCGAGGCGGCCCTGCACCGGCGCGCGCTCGAGGAACGGGTCGAGGATGCGCTCCTTGATTTGCTCCCACTGGCCGCCGTCGTCGAGCAGCGGCCGGCAGGCGTCGGTCACCTCGTCGATGTGCGGCTTGGCCGCCAGCATTTCCTCGCCCAGGTTCCACAGGCGGCCGAAGGCGGCGTTGTAGAGATCGATGCGCCCGTCGCCGCCGAACACCACCACCCCTTCGTAAAGATTGTCGAGGGTGGCGCGCTGCACCGCCACCAGGGTGTTGCGGGAGCGTTCGAGCAGAAGCTGGCGGGTCACGTCCTCGTAGCTGACCACCAGGCCGCCAAAGGGATGCGGGCCGGTGCGGACGCGGATGGCGCGCCCGTCGGGCAAATGCAGCAGGTCCTCGCGCGGCTCCAGGCTGGAGAAGGGGGCCAGTTGCGCGCTCTTGAAACTGCGCCAGTCCACCTGTTCGGGAAGGCAGCGGTTTTCGCGCAGGCGCTCGAGCACGTCGCCGAATTGCGGTCCGCTGGCCAGCCAGGCATCGTCGAGTTGCCAGAGACCGGCAAAGGCGCGGTTGGAAAACACCAGGCGCTTGTCGGCGCCGAAAATGGCCACCGCCGCCGACAGGCTTTGCAGCACCTCGGCGTGGGCGGCGATGTGGCGCTCGAGTTCGCGGCGCGCTTCCTCCTCGTCGGTGACGTCATGGGCGAAACCCATGAGACCCTCGCCGCCCGCCACCGGCGTCTCGTGGACGCGGTAGGCGCGGCGCTCGCCGGCGACCACGAAGCGCCGGGTCTCGTTCACGCGCGCGCGCTTCTCGAGCGCCGCCGACGCCAGCCGGCGCGGCTGCTCGGCGTCGATGGCGGAGGCGAGCTCGATGCCCTTTTCCACCACCTCCTCGATCGACGCCTCGACGACGCCGGCATAGGCGCGGTTGCAGCCGACGAGGCGCAAGTCGCGATCGCGCCACCACACCGGAAAGGGAGAGGCATCGAACAGCGCGCGGTAGGAATCGCGCTCGTCGGCGAGAAGCGCCATTTGGCTTGTTTCCCGCGCGCGGCCCTGGCGGTCGGCGCTGACGTCGCGGAAGACGACGACGCTGGAAGGGCCGTGGCTGATTCCCGTTACCTCGTAGGTGCGCTGGCCGACGCTGGCCTGCAACTCCAGGCGGAACGCGCTGCCCTCGCGCGTGAGGCGCTCCACCGCCTCGGTCAGGCGGCGGAAGCCGGGGGGCACGAACGCCGGCTCCAGATCGGCGAAGGTTTCGACGCCGGAGCTGAGATTAAGCTTCGCCGCCAAACCGCCGGACAATATCTCGCCAAAGGGACCGAGGGCGACGAAGCCGTCGGGCAGCGCCGAATGAACCGCGTGCATGGCCTCGCGTTCCTTGGCGAGGCGCGAATTGTGCAGCTTGGCCGCACCCAGGCGGTCGCCGGCGCGGCTGGTTTGCCGGCGCAGCCGCTGAAACAGGAGCAGCAGCACCGCCCCGGCGACCAGCGCGGCAAGGCTCGACAGCAGCAAGTATCCGGGGCTGGCCCAGTTCTGGTTCAGGACATCGGCGGCGCGGGCGGCGGCGGGCGCGGGCGCGAGCGCCGCAACCATGCCAAATCGACGCCAAAAGCACCCGTGCAAGGCTTTCCGCTCCCCCAAAAACGTGCAGCGGCAATAGTCGCCGCGAGCTTAGAACCGCCCGTGCCTCAAGACAACCGCCGGCGGTTAATTTCCGGTAAACGACGTTCCTTCAGCGCTAGTGGATCGTCACTGATTGATGATTCCCGCACTTGCGAACTCCGTTTCCTTGGTCATGCCCAGCCCCCGGGTTTAACCCGGGGGTGATCCGGGCATCCATGACTTTGTTCTGATTCCTGGATGGCCGGGTCAAGCCCGGCCATGACGGGGAAGGGTGCGAACTATCAGTGTCAGACCATCAATAGCGGTAGGCCTCCGGCTTGTAGGGACCATTGGCGGGCACGCCGATATACGCCGCCTGCTTGGGCGAGAGGCGGGTGAGCTTGGCCCCGAGCTTGGGCAAATGCAGCGCCGCGACTTTTTCGTCCAGGTGCTTGGGCAGGGTGTAAACTTGCGGCTTGTACTTGGCGGCGTTGGTCCACAACTCGATTTGCGCCAGCACCTGGTTGGCGAAGGAGGTGGACATGACGAAGCTGGGATGGCCGTTGGCGCAGCCGAGATTCACCAGGCGGCCCTCGGCAAGGACGATCAGGCGCTTGCCGTCGGGGAACTCCACCTCGTCCACCTGCGGCTTGACGTTGTGCCAGCGCAGGTTGCGCAGCGCC
Organism: uncultured Rhodospirillaceae bacterium; assembly: GCA_964542505.1. Classification (GTDB taxonomy): domain Bacteria; phylum Pseudomonadota; class Alphaproteobacteria; order Ferrovibrionales; family Ferrovibrionaceae; genus CAZIVY01. The sequence continues at coordinate 6,228 of CAZIVY010000200.1, read as the reverse complement.
GCGATCTGAATTTCCGAATCGAAATGGCCGATGTTGCAGACGATGGCGCGGTGCTTCATGCGCCGCATGTGCTCGATGGTGATGACGTCGACATTGCCGGTGGCGGTGACGAAAATGTCGCCCTGGGGCGCCGCCTCGTCCATGGTGGTGACGTTATAGCCCTCCATCGCCGCCTGCAGGGCGCAGATGGGGTCGATCTCGGTCACCAGGACGCGCGCGCCCTGGCCGCGCAAACTGGCCGCCGATCCCTTGCCCACGTCGCCGAAGCCGCAGACCACCGCCACCTTGCCGGCGATCATGACGCTGGTGGCGCGCTTGATGCCGTCCACCAGGCTTTCGCGGATGCCGTAAAGGTTGTCGAACTTCGACTTGGTGACCGAATCGTTGACGTTGAAGGCCGGCACCTTGAGCGAGCCGTCGCGCGCCATGTCGTGCAGGCGGTGAACGCCGGTGGTGGTTTCCTCCGACAGCCCGCGCACGCCGGCGAGCAGATTGGCGTGCTTTTCGTGCATGAGCTTGGTCAGGTCGCCGCCGTCGTCGAGCAGCATGTTCGGGCGCCAGCCCTTGGGCCCCTCGATGGTGCGCTCGACGCAAGCCCAGTAGTCGTCCTCGCTCATCCCCTTCCAGGCGAACACCGGCACGCCGGACTTGGCGATGGCGGCCGCCGCCTGGTCCTGGGTGGAAAAGATGTTGCACGACGACCAGCGCAATTCGGCGCCCAGGTGCGCCAGGGTCTCGATCAGCACCGCGGTCTGGATGGTCATGTGCAGGCAGCCGGTGATGCGGGCGCCTTTCAGCGGCCGCGCGGCGCCGTATTCCTCGCGCAGCGCCATCAGCCCCGGCATCTCGGTCTCGGCGAGGGCGATCTCGCTCCGGCCCCACTCCGCCAGCCCCATGTCCTTGACCTGATAATCGTTGCCGCTCATGACCCCATCCGCTTGTCCGCGCCGGGCTGGCGCGCCGGCTGCTATAGCAGCGGCGGCACCGGGGAACAACCCCGATGGTGGCGCGTCGTTACTCCCCCTCGCCGAAGCGGGCTTCCACCAGCGCCACCAGGGCGGCGAGGGCGGCGCGCGAGTCGGGGCCGCGGGCGGCGATGACGATGCTGCTGCCCTTGACCGCGGCAAGGGTCATCAGCCCCATGATGGAGAGGCCCGACACCTTCTGCCCGTCCTTCATCACCACCACCTCGGCGCGGTGCAGGCCGGCGCACTTGACGAATTTCGCCGCCGCGCGCGCGTGCAATCCGCGCTGGTTGAGAATGGCCACCGTTCGCCGGTGCGACGCCAGCCGCGCCTTAGCCGTCATCAACCCTCGCCGGCGAGCAGCTTCGAGGCGACGTTGATGTATTTGCGCCCGGCTACCTGGGCGGCGGCGACGGCGGACGGCAGGCTGCTCTTGGCGCGCACGCTGGCGAGCTTGATCAGCATCGGCAAATTGAGGCCGGCGATGACCTCGATCCTCGCCTGGTCCATGATCGAAATGGCGAGGTTGGACGGGGTGCCGCCGAACATGTCGGTGAGCACGATCACGCCGTGGCCGGAGTCGACCGCCGCCACCGCCTTGAGGATGTCCTTGCGGCGCAATTCCACGTCGTCGTCGGGACCGATGCAGACGGCGCGCACGTCCTTCTGCGCGCCAACGACGTGCTCGGCGGCGAGGATGAACTCCTCGGCCAAGCGGCCATGCGTCACCAGCACCAAACCGATCATTCCGCCTCCCCCCACATGCTACTCGACCGGCTTGTCCTTGTCGCGGTGGCGCAGTGAAATGCGGTAGCCCTCGTCGGTCAGCAATTGCGCCAGCTTGATGGCCACGAACACCGAGCGGTGCCGCCCGCCGGTGCAGCCGACGGCCACCGTCAGGTAGCGCTTGCCCTCGCGCCCATAGTGGGGCAAGAGCCCGAGAAGCAGATCGCCCAAGCCGTGAAAAAAAGGCGGAAACGCCGGATCGGCGGCGATGAACGCGCCAACCTCTTCGTCCTCGCCGGTGCGCGGGCGCAAGGCGTCGCGGTAATGGGGGTTGGAGAGGAAGCGCACGTCGAATACCAGGTCCGCCTCGCGCGGCAGGCCGCGGCCGAAGGCGAAGGACATGACCATCAGGTTGATCCCCGGCCCGGCGTCGAGGGCGAAATGGGCGGTGAGAAGCTGGCGCAGTTCCGGTTGCGCCAGATGCGAGGTGTCGAGGGTCAGATCGGCGTAGTCGCGCAACGGCGCCATGGCGCGGCGTTCCAGCGCGATGCCGTCGCTGAGCCGGCGCTCGCCCGCCAGCGGGTGGCGCCGCCGGGTGGCGGTGAAGCGGTTTTGCAGCACCTCGTCGTCGCAGTCGAGGAACAGCAGGCGCACCGCCAGGTCCGGGCGCCGGCGCAATTCAGCCATCCGGTCGGCGAAGGTTCCGGGATCGTAGTCGCGGGTGCGCGAATCGATGCCCACCGCCAGCGCCCGGCCGGGCGAAGGCGCGCCACCGTCGCCGGTGGCGAGGGTCGCCAGCAGCGAAAGCGGCAGGTTGTCCACCGCTTCATAGCCCAGGTCTTCCAGTATCTTCATCGCCGTGGCCTTGCCGGCCCCGGACATGCCGCTCACCAGCAGCAGGGGCGTGGGCGGCTTCGCGGCGGCGGCGGGGGCCTTATCGCTCATGCGCGGTCCGTTTTTCGAGCCGGCCACGGGTGGCCCGCCTTCTTGCTGGGTCGCCCGAGGCGGTCCGCCTTCTTGCTGGGCCGCCCGAGGCGGTCCGCCTTTCCAGTGGGCCGCCAGAGGCGGCCGAGGCGCGCGGCCCGCGCCGCCAGGCGGACCTTGGCCGCGGCCGAGGATTCGAACGGCGATAAGGCAAGCCGCGGCACGCTGACGCCGAGGAGGCGCAGATGCCGCAGGGCGGGAAGCCGCTCCACCCGGCCCCGGGCCAGGAGGTCCACCGCCAAAACGATCCGCGCGCGCGCGACCGACGGCACGTCGAGGATGCCGACGCCCCGCACCTCAAGCAGCCCGGCAATGGCCTTCGGCGCGCTGGCGAGGATGCCGCGCGCGGTGCGGCGCAAATCCACCTGGTCGTCGGCCACCAGGCGGCCGCCGGCGTCGATCAGGCGCAGCGCCAGATCGGATTTTCCCGCCGCCGGGCGGCCGCGCAACAGCACGCCTCCGCCGCCGATGGCCACGCAAGTTCCGTGAACGCGCCGCATGGTCAGCAAGGCTTTTCCCGTTCCTCCGTCCCGCTCGTGCCGGCTCGCGCAAATAAGCGCGTCACCCCACCCTGCAAACCGCTTCGCGGCTTGAGCCTCCCCCATCGAGGGGGAGGGAGCAAGTGGTTGCCTCCACTTAATATTCCCTCGCCCCTTGCGGGGGAGGCATCTCCATTTAATTTTCCCTCGCCCCTTGCGGGCAGGGCCAGGGTGGAGGGTGGGCCGCGCATTTCCGATTCCGGGTACTCGGCGCCGTCACGCCGGCAGGCGGACGCGCAGCCGCGCGCCGACGATCCGGCCGTTGGCGCCGGCGCGATTCTCGGCCGCGACGACGCCGCCAAATCGTTCCACGATCTGGCGCGAGATGGAAAGGCCGAGGCCGGAATGCTTGCCGAAGGCCTCGCCCGCCGGCCGCTCGCTGTAGAAGCGGTCGAAAATCGACTCCAGTTTGCCTTCCGGTATTCCGGGACCGTCATCGTCGACGGTGAACCACACCCAGTCGCGCTCGCGTCCGGCGGCGACGCGCACCGTGCCCCCCGCCGGGCTGAAGGAGATGGCGTTGTCGATCAGGTTGCGCGCCACCTGCCCCAGGCGTTCGGCTTCGGCCACGGCCATCAGCGGCCCGTCGTCGGTGAGGTCGAGGGCGAAACGCGGCGCCCCCGGGCCCGCGGTGTCGCGGTAGACCTGGACCAGGGTGGCGAGCAGCAGCGCCATGTCCACCGGTTCGAGTTCGAGGCGCGCCAGCTCGGCGTCGAGGCGCGAGGCGCGCGAGATGTCGCTGATCAGGCGGTCCAGGCGCTCCACGTCGTCGGCGATGATGGCGCCGAGGCGGCGCTGCTTTTCCGCGTCATTGGTCTTGGCCAGGGTTTCGACGGCGCTGCGGAGCGAGGTCAGCGGGTTCTTGATTTCGTGCGCTACGTCGGCGGCGAAGGATTCGATGGCGTTGAGCCGCCGGTAGAGCCCGTCGGTCATCTCCTTGAGGGCGGCGGCGAGATCGCCGATTTCGTCGCGCCGGCGGCTGAAGTCGGGAAGTTCCACCGGCCGGCCCATGGCCAGGCGCACCTTGTCGGCGGCCTCGGCCAGGCGGCGCACAGGGCGGACGATGGTGCCGGCAAGAAAGAGCGACACCAGCACCGTGATCACCAGCACCAGCGAGAACAGCTTGAGCACGCGCAGCCGCTCGTCGCGCAACAGGTCGTCGATGGCGCCGGAATCAGCGGTGAGCATCAAGGCGCCCAGGACCTTGCGCAAGCCCTGCACCGGCACGGCGACGCTGATCACCATGCCGCCATCGCCGGCGGCGCGCACGAAGCTCGCGGGTTCGCCGCCCAAGGCCTGAACCGCTTCGGGGAAATCGTCCACGCGGGGAACCGGCCGCTCCTCGTAGAGGGGCAGATGGGCGGTGGAGGAGGGCAGCCAGTTGACGACCCGGTCGTAGACGCGCTGGGACAGCTCCGGCGGGGCCGGGGCCGGGTGCGGCGGCAGGGCGCGCTGGGCCACCGAGCGGCCGGGGAGGAAACGGCTGTCGGCGATCAGGCGGCCGGCATCGTCGAACAGCCGCGCCCTGGCGCCGGTGACCGCCACCGTGCGGCGAACGATCAGGGTCGCCATGCGCGCGTCGAGGGCGGGCGCGGGCTGGCCGGAGGCAAGGGCCGATTCGCCCAGCGCGCCGCCGATAAGCTCGCCCTGGATGAACATCGCCTCGATGCGGGCGTCCACCAGCGCCGCCCGGTACTGGTCCAGGTACACCAACCCGCCCGCCAGCATGAGCGGCGCCAGCAGGTTGATGAGCAGGATGCGCGCCGTGAGCGGCGACAGCCAGCGCCGGCCGGACGGCCGCGGGCGCGCGGGCGCGCGCTCCATCGCCGCCGCCGGCCGGTCAGCTTTCCCGGTAGCGATAACCGACACCGTAGAGCGTCTCGATGGCGTCAAAATCCGAATCGATGACCTTGAATTTCTTCCGCAGCCGCTTCACGTGGCTGTCGATGGTGCGATCGTCGACGTAGACATTGTCCTCATAGGCGGCGTCCATCAACTGGTCGCGGCTCTTCACGTGGCCCGGCCGCTGGGCGAGAGAATACAACAATTGGAACTCGGTCACGGTCAGCGTCACCGGCAGGCCCTTCCAGGCGCACCAGTGGCGCGCGGGATCGAGCACCAGGCTGCCGCGGGTCATGGACTTTTCGGCCGCGATGCCGCCCTCGCCGCCGGCCTTCGCCGCCTCGGCGCGGCGCAGCACGGCGCGGATGCGCTCGATCAGCAGGCGCTGGGAAAAGGGTTTCCGCACATAGTCGTCGGCCCCCAGTTTGAGGCCCAGCATTTCGTCCACCTCGTCGCTCTTCGAGGTGAGGAAAATCACCGGCACGTTCGAGGTGCGGCGCAAGCGGTTCAGCGTCTCCATGCCGTCGAGGCGCGGCATCTTGATGTCGAGCAGCACCAGGTCCGCCGGATGGGCGGCAAGGCCGCGCAACGCCTCGGCGCCATCCACATAGGTGCGGACGGTGAAGCCCTCGGCTTCCAGCGCCATGGAAACCGAGGTCAGAATGTTGCGGTCGTCGTCGACCAAGGCAATGCTGGCGCTCAAACCCTTATCCTCGCAGCCGGGACCATCATTCTAGCCGGAATTCGGCTAGATTGTGGCCACCATCCACCCCCACCACCGAGCCTTGCGGAATGAGCGATATAGCCTCCCTGCCCGCCGCTGTCACCGCCCGCCGGCTGGCGCGGGCCGCCCGGACCGCCGCCTTGAGCAGCCACATGGCCGAAGGCGGCTGGCCCTATGGTTCGCTGGTGCTGATCGCCTGCGACCTCGACGGCACGCCCATATTGCTGATGTCGAGGCTGGCGGAGCACAGCCGCAACATCGCCGCCGATGCGCGCGTGGCGCTGTTGATCGACGGCACCGCCGGCTGGCCATCGGCGTTGGAGGGACCGAGGCTCACGCTTCTCGGGCGCGCGGCGAAGAGCGCCCTGCCCCGCCATCGGGCGCGTTTCCTGGCCCGCCACGCGGACGCGCGCACCTACGCCGATTTCGGCGATTTCAGCTTTTACCG
>CAZIVY010000199.1:0-3138 GCA_964542505.1 uncultured Rhodospirillaceae bacterium | reverse complement strand
GTCGAGAACCAGCCGCTCGTCTTCCCCCGTCAGCACCAGGATGGGGGTGCGCTTGTTGCGCAACGTGGCGCAACGGCGGACCTTGTTGCAGAAAGTGAGCGGATCGAGATCCGAGCCGCTGCTGCCGCAGATCACCAAGTCGTAATCCTCGCCGTCCGGGTTGCGCAGCATGGCCAAGCCCTGGTTGCCGGTCACCGCCTCGTCGAAGTCGCCAATGCCCAGCGCGCGCAAGGTCGGGCGAAGGACCGTCCGCAAGCTGACGCGGTCGTCCACGAGCAGGACACGTAATTGCGAAGCCGGGCATCGGATATTGACGCCGCAAATGCCTTTCACGCGCGCTGCCCCAGACATGACCTTGCCCTCCGGTAGTTTCCGCGGTCAGTACATATATCAGGCTGTAATAACCACGGCAATAATATTACAACAATCCATATTTTGATTACAAGATTATTGTTTATGCCTAATCTTCATTTGATTTTGTCGAAAGTTTTATTTAATACCAACTCTCATTGACGATGACTCTCCGATTCGTCATGGCCGGGTGAAGACCCGGCCATCTGCGTCTTTGATCTAGTTCGGATTTTAAGACGTGGATGCCCGCGACAACCCCCGGGTCGAAGAGCCCGCGGGCCAGGCATGACGAGTTGGGAACAGCGGGTCTTGGTATAAGTCCGCGCGCTTTCTTGCATTCGAACCCGGCGCTTCGGCCGACGGCCGGCAAAGTCCTTCAACGCTTGATTAACCACATTGTCCGACATTGTGCGGTGGCATGCCCGAGGCCCCGATCGGCGCGGCGCGGCCGAGATTTAAGGTCAAGGAGTACGCCGGCATGTTTCGAGTCACGCACTGTCTTTCGGCCGTCGCGGCCGGCTTGATCGGCCTCGCACCGCTCGCCGCGAACAGCGCCGAAAGCGCGGCGCCACGGGCGGACCACCTGGTCGTCGGAAAGGTCAGCGACAACCCGAAAAAAGTCCATCCCGCGCTGACGGCGATGGGGGAGTATCTGGTGCGGGCGGCGAACGGCGCGGGGTTGAAAACGAGCTCCGTTGCGCTGACGCTGACCAGCGCCGAGATGGCGGAACGGTTGCGGAAGGGCGAGGTCGATCTTGTCTCCGAGACGCTGTTCGGCGCGCTTATCTACGAACGCGATGCCGGCGCCGAAATCGCGCTGCGCGAATGGAAGGGAGGCGTTTCCGCCTACCGCTCGCTCATCGTCGCGCGCGCCGACAGCGGCATCGGCGACCTGGAGGCGCTAAGAGGCAAGCGCATCGCCTTCCAGGACGAAACCTCGACGACCGCATTTCACGCACCGCTGGCGGTCATGCTCAAGCGGGGCTTGAAAATGCGGCGCATCGAAGCCGGAGCTTCGCCGCCGGCGGGGACCGTCGGCTTTTTCTTCAGCGGCGGCGAAACCAACCTTCTGGCGCGGGTGCATCGCGGCTTGGCCGAGGCGGGGGCGGTCAGCGACCTCGACTGGGAAGATACAGGCACGACGCCGGAGGCCATTCGCCGCGATCTGCGCGTGATTTACGAATCCCCGCCCATCACCCGCGGCGTCATGGTCGTGCGCCGCGGCCTGGCCCCGGCGGTGCGCAAGGCGTTGCTCGATTCCTTGGTGGCGATGAACGAGAGCACGGAAGGACAAGAGGTTCTCAAGGTGATGTTCCGCGTGACCAAGTACGACCGCTTCGCCGGCGAGGCCAAAGACGTGCTGGATCGCTCGCGCGCCTTGCTGGCGCCGGCGCTGAGCCAAGCGGTCGCAACTCGATAACGCCACGGGTCGCGTGACATGCGCCTGCGCGCGCAATACCTGACCGTCTTCGTCACCGGGGCGCTCGTCATCGTCGTCACGGTGGCGGTGGCGCTGCTGTTCGTGGTCCGCCACGCCGTGGACGACATGCAGCGCTCGAGCATGACGGCGATGGCGGCGAACGGCTTCGATATCACCTCCGGCCACGCACAGGACATCGTCCGCATCCTGGCCGAAAGCCTGGTCAACCCGGTTTACCAGGTGGACATCAAGGCAATGGCGAACATCGTGCTCGCCCATGTGGAGCAGCCGGGAATCACCGATGTCCGCGTCTATGACCGCGCGCGGCGCATTCTGCACGACGGCACGAAGGCGAATGCCGGCTACAACCTCCCGGCTTCGCAGGACGCCGCCCCCTTCCTCGACGCCCTGCCCGAAACCAAGATGCACTACAGCGGCGACCGGTTGTCGGTGATCGAGAGCATCCGGGTCGGCGGAGAGATCATCGGCTGGGTCGAGATAGTCGTTCCGCTGGCCACGGTTCGGCGCGATATCGCCAAGTTGGAGGCCGAATTCAAGCGGCTGAATAGGGAAGCGGCGCGCGAAGCCGTCGTCAACACCGCCGCCGCCGCCGTCGCGGTGGCCGCCTTGGCCATGCTCTTGGCCGCCTGGGGGGCAGGGCGGATGACGCGGCCGATCGCCGCCCTGATCGAGTTGAGCGAGCGCATCGGCGAGGGAAACTATGACGCGCCCGCCGGCGTCGCGCGGCATGACGAGATTGGCCAGTTGGCGCGCTCGCTGACCGAGACGGCGCAACGGCTGAAACAGGAAACCGTTTCCAAGGCCCATCTCGACAACATCCTGCGCAGCATGTTCGACGGCTTGGTGGTGACCGACGCGCGATCACGCATTCAAACGGTGAACCAGGCGGCGGCGCGGCTGTTCGGTTATCCGGCCGAGGAACTTGTCGGGCAGCCGCTGCATCGGGTGCTGGCGCTGCCGCCGGGCCTCGACGCCGGGCTTGCGGGCGCCGCGGGCAGCGGCGAAGGCAAGGTCTTGACCGAAGGAGGCCGCGCGCTCCCGGTGCTGGTATCGCGCGCGGGGTTGGGGGAAGACGACGATCCGGAAAGCGGCATGGTTCATGTGGTGCGCGATATCTCGCAGCGCGTCGCCCAGGAAGAGGAGTTGCGCGAGGCCAAGGAAAGGGCCGAAGGCGCGAGCAAGGTGAAGTCCGAGTTCCTGGCCAATATGAGCCACGAATTGCGCACGCCGCTCAACGCCATCCTCGGTTTCTCGGAAATCCTGCACGGCGAAATGTTCGGGCCCATGGGCAGCGACCGCTACCGCGGCTACGCCAACGACATCCACCGCAGCGGCCAGCATCTGCT
>CAZIVY010000198.1:0-3591 GCA_964542505.1 uncultured Rhodospirillaceae bacterium | reverse complement strand
TGGCGAAATTGCCGCCGCCGTCGGCGAAGCGCCGGTGCGCGATCAGCGCCGGATAGTCGGCCATGCTTTCCGGCAGGCCGAGGTCCGCGCGGTTGAGATGAAAGCGCACGGTGTGATCGTCGATCTTTTCGATCGCCCCCGGCGTCATCGACCGGCTGATGACCGGCTTGCCTTTCTCGTCTTTCTTGCCGGTGTCGGTGGCGGTGACCATGGACGAGAAGCGACCCATGTTCGAGGAGCCGGTCTTGGGATCCAGCCAGCGGTTGAAATTGAACACCACGTCGTCGGCGCCAAAGCTGTCGCCGTTCGACCACGTCACGTCGCGGCGCAGCTTGAACGTCCAGGTCTTGAGGTCGGTCGACGCCTGCCAGCTTTCCGCCAGATGCGGCCGCGCGCGGTTGGCGCTGTCCACCCTGACCAGCGGCTCGATCACGTGCCGCGCCACATTGCCCATCTGTCCCCAGTCGAAGGTCGCCGGGTCGTTGACCGCCTTGACGTTCATGGAGACGCGCAAATTTCCGCCGCGCTTGGGCGTCGCCGTGGCGGTCTGCGCGACCGCCATGCGGGCGAGGGGTGGCGCGCCGATCATGGCCGCCGCGGCGCCCGCGGACAGTCCAAGCAACGATGCGGTGCGCAGGAATTCGCGCCGGTCCATGCGGCCTTGGCGAAGAAGCTCGCGCAGTTCAGGCGCCAGGGGGTGAACGCTCGGGGGGTGAACGCTCGCCGCATCGGATTTTTTCATCGCATCCTCCTGTTTGGTGGGCGGGATGCAAGACTGTGCACCGCAGCCACGCTATGTTTCGGCATTAGCGAAAATGCCGTCCCCCTGCCAATAGAGTCGTCATCTCTGCTTGGCGCCGCGCTCGTTCGATTTCGAGGCGTCTCTTTGGAAGGATTATTGAATCCACCCCCGATACTGTCAACCCCGACCCTATGCATAGGTGACCGATCTTGGCATGATGGCCGACATGCCCAAGCGAACGGCGGCCGATAACGGCACGCGCCAGGCGAAAGAAACGCCCAAGGCTCCCGACAGCTCCGCGCCCGCCGCTTCCGGCGGCCCCATCGCGCCGCCGCCCGCCGCCAATCCGGACGCGGCCGGCGAATTCGCGCGGTTGATGGAGCGCGCCCAGCGCGTTTTGTCCGATCGCTGGCGCCGGCAGGCGGCAGGCGAAACGTTTCAGGTTGCCGATCCCGGCGTCGTCGGCAAGGCGTTCGGGCGTGCCGGCGCGGCGTTGCTGGCCGACCCCGAATTGTTGGTGGCGACCCAGGCCAAACTGTGGCGCGATTACGCGGAACTGTGGGCGGCTGCCGGGCGGCGGCTGAACGGCGAGACCGTGGCGCCGCTTGTCGAGCCATTGCCCGGCGATCGCCGTTTCAGCGACAAGGCGTGGAGCGAGGAGCCGTACTACGACTTCGTCAAACAGGCCTATCTGCTTACCGCCCGCGCCCTGCAATCGTCATTGCCCAAGGCCAAGGGGCTGGATCGCCACACCGCCCGCATGGTCGATTTCTACACCCGCCAGTTCGTGGACGCGATGGCGCCCACCAATTTCGTCGCCACCAACCCGCAAGTCATGCGCGCCACGGTGGAATCGGGTGGCGAGAATTTGCTTAAAGGACTGCGGAGCCTGGTGGCGGACCTCGAGCGCGGCCACGGGCAGCCGGCGATTCGGATGACGGATATGAACGCCTTCCGCGTCGGCGAGAATGTCGCCACGACGCCGGGAAAGGTCGTCTTTCAAAACGATCTCATGCAGCTCATCCAGTATGCGCCCAGCACCACCGAGGTCTACCGCCGGCCGCTGTTGTTGATGCCGCCCTGGATCAACAAGTTCTATATTCTCGACCTGCGGCCGGCCAATTCGTTCATCAGATGGGCGGTCGCCCAGGGCCACACCCTGTTCGTCGTTTCCTGGGTCAACCCCGACGCCCGCCTGGCCCACAAGGACTTCGACGATTACATGGCGGAGGGGCCGCTGGCGGCGCTCGACGCCATTCAGCGCGCCACCGGGGAACGCGAGGTCAACGTCATCGGCTATTGCATCAGCGGCACGCTGCTCGCCGGCACGCTCGCCTATATGGCGTCCACGGGCGACGACCGCTTCTCGAGCGCCACCTTCTTTACCGCCATGACCGACTTCGCCGAGGCGGGCGAGCTCGCCGTCTTCATCGACGAGGAGCAATTGGGTCTGCTCAAGCGCCATGTGGACGAGACCGGCTATCTCGAGGCGGCGCACATGGCCAGCGTGTTCAACATGATGCGCGACAACGACCTCATCTGGTCCTTCGTCGTCAACAATTACCTCCTGGGCAAGGAACCCTTCGCCTTCGACCTGCTTTATTGGAATTCCGATTCCACGCGCATGCCGGCGGCCATGCACCGATTCTATCTGCGCAACATGTACCTGGAAAACAAATTGGTGCGGCCCGGCGGCATTTCGCTAAAGGGCGTGCCCATCGACCTGCGCGACGTTCGCCTGCCGGTCTACCAGTTGTCCACGCGGGACGACCATATCGCGCCGTGGAAGTCCACCTACGCCGCGAGCCAGCTTTACCGCGGTCCCTACAAGTTCGTGCTCGCCGGCTCCGGGCACATTGCCGGCGTGGTCAACCCGCCGGCGGCGAACAAGTACGGCTATTGGACCGCTTCCGAGTTGCCTCCCTCCGCCGACGATTGGCTGGCCGGCGCCACCCAGCATCCGGGCTCGTGGTGGACCGATTGGGCGGCGTGGATCGACGGCCATGGCGGCGGCAAAGTGTCGGCGCGAGTGCCTGGCGCGGGCGGCTTGGCGCCCATCGAGGACGCGCCGGGAGCCTATGTGAAGGTGAAGGCCGACGATTGAACCGCCGGCCGGTGGACAGAGAGCTGGAGCAAGATCCGATCAGTTCGAATCGGCCCGTCCGTCCTTCGAGACGCGCCCCGCGGGCGCCCTCAGGACGAACGTGCCTTAGTGCAGCCGTTCGTGGTGAGGGCTCGACCTGAGCAAAGCGAAGGCCGAGCGTCTCGAACCATGAACGGCGCGGTTCGCATTGATCGGATGCGGCGCTAGCTCGCCGTCTCGATCTTGGCCAGGATAGCTTGCACCATGGGCATCAGGTTGCTCGGGTGCAGTCCGACGCGGCGGGCGATTTCCTCGCGCGTCACGCCATCGGCGATGTGCTGCATAATGGTCATTTCGAGTGACGTCAGCTGCAGTCGTGTCTTTGTTACCTGGGCGGTCATGAACCTAACCTGGCGGGGGCCTCTGGCGGCCGGCGCGCCGTGGCGCCAAGGTCATTCTCGCGCCGCGGTCTGAACGCTGGGTTAAGTCCCCGCCCGATGCCTCTAGTACCCGCCATCGCCGATCCGCGCCCCGCGCGCCTTGCGCGCTTTCATATATTGGCGGCAACGCCGCCAGGGGCGCGGACCATGGATGAAGGGTGCAAACCTATCGCATCAGTACCACCTTCGCGAATTCGTGAGTGGCGTCTCGCGACTGACGAATTCGCGAAAGTCGGTACTAGGGGCGGAAGCCGTTATTGGCGTAGGCCGCCAGCGCCGCGTCGATGCGCCGGATGTGACGGACAAGCGCGGCGTCGGTGACCGCG
>CAZIVY010000197.1:0-2881 GCA_964542505.1 uncultured Rhodospirillaceae bacterium | reverse complement strand
CGGCATTCGCGGCGGGCGCGAGGCCGGCCGGCGCCTCATCGAGAGCTTGCGCGTCTTTTCGCACCTGGCCAATGTCGGGGACGCCAAGTCGCTGGTCATTCATCCCGCCTCCACCACCCATCAGCAAATGGATGCGCAAGCCCTCCGCGCCGCCGGGATCGGCGAGGACCTGGTGCGGTTATCCGTTGGGTTGGAGGATGCATCCGACTTGGTCGAGGATTTGGGCCAGGCGTTGCGCGCCTCGCAAAGGGCGCGGACGGTGGCGGCGGAATAAAGCCGATCATGGAATGGAGCGTTGGCGGCCAGCGCGTTTTTGCATCCACCGGCGGACGCGATCCCGATCCCGCTTTGCCCACCGTCATCTTCGTGCATGGCGCCGCCTGCGACCACAGCGTCTGGGCCCTGATCGCCCGCTATTTCGCCCATCGCGGCCGGAACGCGCTGGCCATCGATCTGCCCGGCCACGGCCGGACCGAAGGCCCGGCGCTGGAGAGCGTTGGGGCGATGACGGATTGGGTTCTGGCCGCATCCGGGGCGCTGTCGCTGACCACGGCCGCCTGGGTCGGGCATTCCCTTGGCGGGCTGATCGCCCTCGACGCCGCGGCCCGCTACCCGGACCGCGTGCGGGCCTTGGGGCTGATCTCGGTGTCGGCGCCCATGGGGGTGAACGACGAGTATTTGGCCCTTGCCGACGCCGGCGATCATAAGGCCATCGACCTGCTCAACGACTGGGCGGTGTCGCGGCAAAGCCATATGGGCGGCAACCGCTTGCCGGGCGTGTGGCTGATCGGCTCCAACACGCGGCTAACCGAAAAGGGGGCGGGAGTGCTGGCCGCCGACCTCCGCGCCGCCCGCGACTTTGGCGACGGCGGCCACGCGGCCCAAAAGGTGCGCTGCCCGGCGCTGATGCTGCTGGGCGATCGCGACCAGATGACGCCCGTCCGCCAGACCGAGGCCTTGGCGCGCGCCATTGCCGGCGCGCGCGTCACGGTACTGAGGAACTGCGGCCACTGGCCCATGGGCGAACGGCCCGACGATACCGCGGATAGCCTCGCCACCCTCGTCTAATACCAAGACCCACTGTTCCCGACCCGTCATGCCCGCGCTCGTCGCGGGCATCCACGTCTTAAAACCCAAATAACATCAAAGACGTGGATGGCCGGCCTGCGCCGGCCATGACCCCTAGGGAGAGTCATCGTCAATGAGAATTGGTATAAGCGCCGCTACCCGCGCCGCCTCCAACCCTGGCGCCATGAATAAAAAGCCCGCCCCGGGGGATCGTGGGGCGGGCTGAGGTACGTCGTCTCCTCGGAGGTTCAGGGCCTCCTGCAAAATCATCTAGGAAGTCCGGGGAGCGAATCCAAGGGGCGGCTGCCCAACGCCAAGCCCGTTCACCACTTATATCTGGTCTCCAATTGACTTGCCGTCGTTAAGCATCATTCTTTGGTTGAAAGGGTATTTTAACCAAGAATAGCTCCTTAACTTGTGTTATTTTCTTCCCTGTACTTGGCGTTGATCGCCGGGGGCGCGGAATAAGGCCGGAACGTTAACCAGCCCGCGGCCCAGGTGGATCGGACCGAATTGCGCATTCGGAGCCATGTACGAAGCCGGCATGCTCAAGACCGGCGAGTGCGGCAGCCGCGCCGCCTGGGGGGGTGAGGAACGACAATGACTGTGCACACAACGCTGCCGCCGCCCAAGGGAGTAGCCGCCACGGTTTTCTTTGCCGGCACTTACGACGAAGCCATCGATATGCTGGTGCGCACCCGCGACTATTTGGCCGCCGCGGGCGACACGGATTGCGCCCTGTTGTCGAAAGATCATCAAAAGGCCTTCGCCTTCGAATCCCTCCGCCTGACCTCGCGCCTGACCCGGATCATGGCCTGGCTGCTGGCGCAACGCGCTGTTCACAAAGGGCAAATGTCGATTGACGAGGCGATGGACGAAGGCTTCTGCCTGCGCACCGTCCCGGTTTGCATGGAAAATGGCGGCGACATCGCCCACATGCCCGAAGGGTTGCGCAAGCTGCTCGGTCAGAGCCACCGGCTCTATGTGCGGGTTTCGCGGCTGGACGACATGGTGCGCCGCGACCGCCAACCGGCGCTGGCGAACACGATTATCGGCGGCTGATACGGCTATCGGCGGCTGATGATGGTTGGCGCCCGAGCGGGACGCCGCCGGACTAGTACCCGCCATCGCTGATCCGCGCCCCTGGCGGCTTTGCTGCCAATATATAGCGCGCAAGGCGCGCCGGGCGCGGACCATGGATGAAGGGTGCAAACCTATTGAATCTGTGCCACTTTCGCGAATTCGTGAGTGGCGTCTTGCGACCCGCGAATTCGCGAAAGTCGGTACTAGCCGGCTATTTCAGCCCGATTCCCGCGAAACGCTTGCGGAATTTGGCCACCTGCCCGCCGCTGTCCATCAGCCGCGTGGGTCCGCCCGTCCACGCCGGATGCGAGCGCGGGTCGATGTCCAGCACCAGCGTATCGCCGGCCTTGCCCCAGGTCGAACGCGTCTGGTACTTGGTGCCGTCGGTCATCTGCACCGTGATCTCGTGATAGTCGGGGTGGATTTCTTTCTTCATGGTTGGCTCCGCTCGCTGACCGCGCCTTATAGCCAAGGCCCGTCTCGGGCGCAAGCGTACGCCGCGGCTGGATTTTTACCCGCCCTTCACCCATTTGGCCGAGCCTGTCCCCTTCACAAAACGCGGGGACCGTGATAAAAGCCGCGTCACCCGTGCGCCCCGGGCTCTAGCTGGGCGATTCCGGCGTTGTCCCCAACAGATCCAAGGAAGATCATCGGCCGTGCAAGTTTTGGTTCGCGACAACAACATCGACCAGGCCCTCAAGGTACTGAAGAAAAAGATGCAGCGAGAGGG
>CAZIVY010000196.1:0-1503 GCA_964542505.1 uncultured Rhodospirillaceae bacterium | reverse complement strand
GGCGCGCTGGCGCTTGAGCGCGGAGATTCTGGCGCGCAATATCGAGAACCAGCGCGACTTATTGCGCCAAGGGGCGGCGCTGGTGCGTCCCGGCGGGCGGCTGATTTATGCCACCTGCTCGCTGCTGCCTGAGGAAAACGAGGCGCGCGTTGAGGAATTTCTTCGCCAGCACGCAAGTTTCGCGCTGCTGCCCATGCGCGAGTTATTGCCGGCGCTGTTGCCCGCCAACGCCTTGGGTCAGAACGATTTTCTTGTGCTGACCCCCCACCGCCATGGCACGGACGGGTTTTTCGTCGCCGTTCTGTCACATAGGGTGTAGTGACCGCGCCGCCTGCCGGGAGTAAAATCGGCCGCGTTTGGCGCCGGAGTTCCGGCCGCCATAAGTTACGGAGGCCGTCATGTTGAAAATTCGTCGCTTGATCGTTTTGCTCGCCATCGCCGCCGCCATCGGTTGGACCCTGCCGTCGCCGGCCATGGGCGCCGGCGGCGATGGTGGCGGTGGCGGTAGTAACGCAAACGCTTCCGATCCCGACTTCGTCGCTGGAAGTGCGGCGATCGACAAGAAGGATTGGGCGGCGGCGGCGGCCGCTTTCGGCAAGGTGGCGTTCAAGTTCAAGGACAACGCCGACGCCCATAACTGGCTTGGCTACGCTCAGCGCAATATGGGCGACTTGCCCGCGGCGCTGAAAAGCTATGCCCGCGCGCTCGAAATCGATCCGCGCCATCGCGGCGCCCATGAATATGTGGGCGAGGCCTATTTGCTCATCGGCGACCTCCCCAAGGCCGAACAGCACCTGGCGCGGCTGAACAGCATCTGCTGGTTCGGCTGCGAGGAGTACACCGACCTGAAAGTGAAGATCGACGCCTTCAAGGCCAAAAAGACCAGCTAGGCGGGCGGTCAGGGCAATCGCATTTGGCAGGTTGCGGCCTCATGGTTCGAGACGGCCGCTGACACGGCCTCCTCACCATGAGGCGTTTTTACGGCTTTCCTCATCTTGAGGAGCGCCCCCTTCGACGCGCGCTTCGCGCGTCGCTCAGGGCAGGCGGGCGCGTCTCGAAAGACAAGGAAAGCCAATCGCCGGCAAATGCAATTGCCCTGGGCGGGCGGTCTCGCCCCTGGACAGGCATGACGGGCGCACCTAGGTTCCGGCCATGACCGACCGCGTCCTCATTGTCGATTTCGGCGCCCAATACACCCAGTTGATCGCGCGGCGCGTGCGCGAGAGCGGCGTTTATTGCGAGGTCGTCCCCTTCCACAAGGCCGAGGGGGTTGTCGACGCCTTCGCCCCCAAGGCGATCATCCTGTCGGGCGGGCCCGCATCGGTGACCGAGGCGGGCTCGCCGCGCGCGCCGGACCGGATTTTTCGCCTCGGTCTCCCGGTGCTCGGCATCTGCTACGGCCAGCAGATCATGTGCGAGCAGCTTGGCGGCAAGGTCGAGCCCTCCAGCGAACGCGAATTCGGGCGCGCCGTCGTCGAGGTGAAGTCCGCCTGCGGCTTGTTC
>CAZIVY010000195.1:0-11544 GCA_964542505.1 uncultured Rhodospirillaceae bacterium | reverse complement strand
CCAAAAACCACCGACGGGCGCAAAATCACGGCCTTGGGGAAAGCCGCCATCACCGCGGCCTCGCCGGCGGCCTTGCTGCGGGCATAGGCGGCGCTTGAGTTGGCATCGGCGCCGATGGCCGATACGTGCACCAGCGCCCGCGCCCCGGCCTTCGCCGCCGCCTGCGCCACCAGCCCGGCGCCCTCGGCATGAATGGAATTAAAGCGCTGCCTCCCCGACTGAAACAGGATGCCGACGCAATTGACCACCGCGTCGGCGCCAGCCACGGCGCGCGCCACCGTTTCGGGGCTGCGGAGATTGGCGGCGACGAGATCGATCTGTCCCACCTCGCCCAGGGTCTTGAGAAATATGCCCTTGTCGGGGCGGCGGACGGCGATGCGCACGCGGTCGCCACGCATGGCCAGCCGCTGCACCACATGGCGGCCGACAAAGCCGGTGCCGCCAAAAACGGTGATCGAGCGTGCCCTTCCCGCCATGGCGCGACTATAGCGCCTCCTGGCGGCGGCGGAAGCCGCACAAAGGAGGGATGCTGCCGCCGCTTTCCTTGACTTGCGCGCGGCCCGGCGTTAACGACTTTGCCCCAACATGCCCCTCGAGTTGCCCAGGTGGCGGAATTGGCAGACGCGCCAGCTTCAGGTGCTGGTGACCGAAAGGTCGTGGAAGTTCGAGTCTTCTCCTGGGCACCATCGGCGCCAAACCATTTAAGGACCCGATGAGCATCAACTTGCACCGCGGCGACCTGCCCGAGGGCGTCGACTTCGGCGACAGCGTGGCGGTGGACACCGAGACCATGGGGCTCAAACCGGCGCGCGACCGCCTGTGCCTGGTGCAATTGTCGGCGGGCGACGGCCATTGCCACATCGTGCAACTGGCCGCCGGCGACACCCGCGCCCCAAATCTGCGCCAGCTGCTCATCGACCCCAGGGTCACCAAGCTGTTCCACTTCGCGCGCTTCGACCTGGCGATGCTGCGGCGCTATATGGGCATCGTCTGCCAGCCGGTTTATTGCACCAAGCTGGCGTCGCGGCTGACGCGCACCTTCACCGACCGCCACGGATTGAAAGACCTGTGCCGGGACCTGCTGGGGGTGGAACTCTCGAAGCAGGAACAGACCTCGGACTGGGGAGCGGCGGAATTGACCGAGGCGCAGCTCAAATACGCCGCCGCCGATGTCCTTTACTTGCACCGGCTGGCGGCCGAGCTCGACCGCCTGCTGGAACGCGAAGGCCGGCGCGACCTGGCGCTGGCGTGCTTTGCCTTCCTGCCGACGCGGGCGGCGCTCGATCTCGGCGGCTGGGACGAACCCGACGTCTTCGCCCACTGAGGGATCAGAAGCCCCCCTCCCCAAAACGTCTGGCGCGCCCCGCGTGCTTGGCACGCCATGCGTGCAGGGCGCGCCGGAGGGAATTGGATTTGGCCTCCTTTTGGCCCATACTGCCGGCATTGATCCTTGCCGCACGCCCACGGACATGGCGGCGGGGCCGCGTGTGTTGGTGAAACCGATCGCGAGTAACGTGCCCATAGGCCTAACCGCTTCACCCAAAGCCGCCGCCGCGGCGCCGGCCGACGCCGACGTGACGGTGGCCCGCCGCGTGCTGGCGCTCGAGGCCAAGGGGCTGA
Source organism: uncultured Rhodospirillaceae bacterium (assembly GCA_964542505.1). Lineage (GTDB taxonomy): Bacteria > Pseudomonadota > Alphaproteobacteria > Ferrovibrionales > Ferrovibrionaceae > CAZIVY01. The sequence goes on along the minus strand of CAZIVY010000195.1, from coordinate 9,924 downwards.
ACGCCCTGGCGGCGACGCTGGACGGGCGCTTCTCGCGCGCGGTGGAGGTGCTGGCGGGCGCCAAGGGCCGGGTCATCGTTTCCGGCATCGGCAAGAGCGGCCATGTGGCGCGCAAGATCGCTTCCACCATGGCCTCCACGGGCACGCCGGCGGTGTTCGTCCATCCCGCCGAGGCCAGCCACGGCGACCTGGGGATGATCACCGCCGACGACGCCATATTGTGCCTGTCGAATTCCGGGGAAACGACCGAGTTGAAGGACTTGATCGCCCATTCGCGGCGCTTCGCCATCCCCCTGGTGGCGGTGGTGGGCAAGGCCGGCTCGGCGCTCGACCAGGCGGCGGACGTCTCGCTGCTGCTGCCCGCCACCGCCGAGGCCTGCCCGCTTGGGCTTGCCCCCACCACCTCGACGACGATGATGCTGGGCCTGGGCGACGCGCTGGCGGTGGCGATGTTCGAGCGCAAGGGCTTCACTTCGGAGCAGTTTCAGGCGCTGCACCCGGGGGGCAAGCTCGGCAAGGCGCTGATCCGTGTCGGCGACATCATGCACGGCGACGAGCGCCTGCCATTGGTGGAAAGCGGCACGCCCATGCGCGAAGCCCTGCTGGTGATGACCGCCAAAAGCTTCGGCTGCGTCGGCGTGACCGCAAGCGAGCAATTGATCGGCATCGTCACCGACGGCGACTTGCGCCGCAACATCGACCGCGACCTGCTGGCGCTGACGGTGGACCAGGTGATGACCCGGAACCCGAAAACCATTCGTCCGCCGTCGCTGGCGGCGCAAGCGGTGGCGACGATGAACGCCAAGAACATCACCTCGCTGTTCGTGGTCGAGGGCGGGCGGCCGGTGGGCATATTGCACATCCACGACTGCCTGCGCGCGGGCGTCGTATGAGAAGGCGCGCATGACGACGGATCGACCCGGCGCGCGCGCCCGCGAGCGCGGAAATTGGCTGTTCGAAGGCCGCCGCGTCATCAATCTCAACCTGCTCCGGCGCAGCCGCTTCGTCCGGTTCATGAAGGTGGCCTTGCCCTTGGCGGCGGCGGCGATGGTGACGATGCTCATCGCCTGGCCGCAGATGCGCACCCAGGACCCCGGCTTTCGCCTCAGCTACGCCACCGTCGAGGTGGGGAAGGTCGAACCCTCCATGGCCACGGCGCGCTTCCACGGCACCGACCGCGAAAAGCGCCCCTTCCGCGTCACCGCCGACACCGCGACCCAGGACCCGAGCGAGCGCGGCCGGGTGCTGCTCGACCACCTGACCGCCGATCTGTCCATGAACGACGGCAGTTGGTTGTCGCTCAGCGCCCGCAGCGGCGTCTACCACGAAAACCAGAGGCAGCTTTCGCTGTCGGGCGACCTGTCGCTGTTCACCGAACGCGGCTACGAATTCCACGGCCACAGCGCCGAAATCGACTTCAACGCCGGGACCCTGACGAGCGACGAAAAGGTGTGGGGCCAAGGCCCCTTCGGCCTGGTGGACGCCAACGGCCTCAGGGTGCTGGAATCGGGCGAGCGTATCCACTTCATCAACGGCGTGCGCACCACGTTTTACCCGCGGTCGCCAAGCTAGACATGGTTCGCCGTTTTGTCCTTGCCGCCTATGTGATGGTGTTTTCGCTGTCAGGGGCGGCGGCGTGGGCGCAGCCAGCGGCCCCGGCCCCCCTTGGCCGCCCGCATGACGGCAACCAGCCGATCGAAATCACCTCCGACAGCCTGGAAGTGATCCAGCCCCAGCAGATCGCGATCTTCAAAGGCAATGTCGACGCCGTGCAAGGCGACATTCGGCTGCGCGCCGACACGCTGAAGGTGCACTATCGGCAGCGACAGGCCGGGCAGCCGGCGGCCACGGGCGCGGCCGTCAGCCCGCAAACGTCGATCCACCGCATCGACGCGGTGGGGCGGGTCTTCATCTCCTCGCCGGAAGAAACGGCGCGCGGCGACGTGGGCGTTTACGACGTGGAAAAGCGTACCATCGTGCTCGAGGGCGACGTGGTGCTGACGCGGGGCGAGAACGTGCTGCGCGGCAATCGCGCCACCATGGACCTGGCGGGCGGCCGCAGCATCATGGTGCCCACCGCCGGCGAGCGCGTGCACGGGCTGTTCGTGCCCAACCGGGCGCCGGCGGCAAACAAGCCATGACCGGCGGATTTAACGAATCTTAAGCCGCAAAGGGAGTATAAAAGCGGGGTGACAGTCAAATTTCATGCCAACACGCCGCGGCCGCGCCTGGTCGCCGCCAATTCCGGCCTCGCCGCGCGCAATCTGGGCAAAAGCTTCAACCGCCGCCCGGTGGTGCGCGACGTCAGCCTGACCGTGCAGCGCGGCGAAGCGGTAGGCCTGCTGGGCCCCAACGGGGCCGGCAAGACCACCTGTTTTTACATGATCACCGGGCTGATCGCCCCCGATCACGGCCACATCCTGCTCGACGGCCACGATATCGCCAGCCTGCCCATGTACCGGCGGTCGCGGCTTGGCCTCGGCTACCTGCCGCAGGAACCCTCGATCTTTCGCGGCATGACCGTCGAGGGCAATATCCGCTCGGTGCTGGAGTTGAGCGAGCCCATCCCCGAGAAACGCGAAGCGGCCCTCGACGACCTGTTGGCGGAATTTTCCATCACCCATTTGCGGCGTACCCCCGCCATCGCCCTTTCGGGCGGCGAGCGCCGGCGGGTGGAAATCGCCCGCGCGCTCGCGTCGCGTCCGTCCTTCATGCTGCTCGACGAGCCGCTGGCGGGCATCGACCCCATCGCCGTGGACGAAATCCGCGATCTGGTGTTCCACCTCAAGGACCGTGGCATCGGCGTGCTGATAACCGACCACAACGTGCGCGAGACCCTCGACCTCATCGACCGCGCCTACATCATGCACGAAGGGCGCGTGCTGATGGAGGGGCATCCGTCCGAAATCGTCGCCCACAAGGACGTGCGGCGCGTTTATCTGGGCGAGCGGTTCAGTTGGTAATGCCGGGCGCCCGCGATCATGGCCATTTCCCCAAAACTGGAGTTGCGCCAGGGCCAGTCCCTGGTCATGACCCCGCAGTTGCAGCAGGCGATCAAGCTGCTGCAACTCTCCAGTCTCGAAATCGCCGCCTACGTCGACGAGGAACTTGAACGCAACCCGCTGCTTGAGCGCGCCGATGGCGGCGAGAGCGGCGGCGAGGCGCACGACGCCGCCGCCGAGGCCGACAGGGCCGCCGGCGACGCCGTAGCCGTCGTCCAGGATGCAACCACCGACAACGCCGAGCGCGACGCCGGCGCCGGCCTCGACGTGGATTTCGAAAACGTCTATCCCGATTCGGGCCCCGCCGACGCGGCGGAACCCGGCTTCGCCGAAAGCAGCGGCATATACCCCGAGCGGCGCGGCGGCAACGCCTTCGACGAGGAAGGCGCCAATCTCGAGCAGGTGCTGAGCCGCGAAACGACGTTGCGCGAACATCTGCTTGGCCAGTTGGCGATGGAAATTCCCGACCCGATCGATCGCGCCATCGGCGCCAGCCTCATCGATCAATTGGACGAGTCGGGCTACCTTGCCGGATCGCTGGCGGAGACGGCCGAGCGGCTGGATTGCCCGGCGACGCGGGTGGAAGGCGTGCTGGAGCGCCTGCAGCGCTTCGACCCGCCCGGCATCGCCGCCCGCAGCCTCAAGGAGTGCCTGGCGCTGCAACTCCGGGACCGCAACCGCCTGGACCCGGCGATGCAGGCGCTGCTCGACCATCTCGACCTGCTGGCGCGGCGCGAGACGGCGCAATTGATGCGCCTCTGCGGCGTCGACGCCGAGGACATGGCCGACATGATGCGCGAGTTGAAGCGGCTGGATCCGAAGCCCGGCTTGATGTTCGAACGGCCGGTCGTGCAGACCATGATTCCCGACGTCTTCGTGCGCCGCGACGGCGAAGGCGGCTGGCGGATCGAGTTGAACAACGACACCTTGCCGCGCGTGCTGGTGAACATGCGCTACTACGCGCACGTGAACGGCAAGGCGAAGGGCAAGGCCGACCGCGCCTATCTCAGCGATTGCCTGGCCACGGCCAATTGGCTGGTGCGCTCCCTCGATCAGCGCGCCAACACCATTCTCAAGGTGTCGAGCGAGATCGTCCGCCAGCAAGAGGCGTTCTTCAACCACGGCGTGCGTCACTTGCGCCCGCTCAACCTGCGCGCGATCGCCGAAGCGATCAGCATGCATGAGAGCACGGTCAGCCGCGTGACGACGTCCAAGTACATGGCGACTCCGCGCGGCATATTCGAGCTGAAATACTTTTTCACCGCCTCCATCGCGGCCGCCGACGGAGGGGCCGCCCATTCCGCCGAGGCGGTGCGCCACCGCATTCGCGACCTGATCGTCAACGAGACGGCGGACGCGGTGCTTTCCGACGATCAGATCGTGGATATCCTGCGCCGCTCGGGCATCGACATCGCCCGGCGCACCGTGGCCAAATACCGCGAGGCGCTGCGCCTTCCGTCCTCGGTGCAACGCCGGCGCTCCAAGGGCCTGGACGGCCAGAATTCATGACCGGCGGGTCGTTGACAGGGTGGGAGGCCTTGTCTATCGTCCGCGCTTTCGCGGCGACGGTGCTTGCCCCGCCATGTCTGGGCGCATCACGTTAAGTATCGTGCGCCGACCACTTTTACGCACCGGATAGATTGACGCGATGCAGGTTGTCGTTACTGGCAAACAGGTCGATTTGGGCGAAGCGCTGCAACGCCACGTCTCGGAGCGGCTGATCGCCGTGGTAGGCAAGTATTTCGACAGCCCCATCGGCGCCAACGCGGTCTTCAGCCGCGAGGGGCCGCTGTTCCATGCCGAATGCAAGGTGCATGTGGGCGCCGGCATCGACAAGCAGGCCCGGGGCGAGGCCCCCGATATCTACGCCGCCTTCGAGGCGGCGGCGGTACGATTGGAGAAGCAATTGCGCCGCGACAAGCGGCGGCGGCATTCGCCACGCCGGCCGCGGACAAGCCGCGAAGCCGGTAGCGGCCTAGAGTAGATGAGCGCCGGCGGGTTGCCGGCGGGGCGCATCGGATCCAGGAATGGAAATCTTTCAGCTTCTCCGCCCCGAAGGGGTGATCGCCAACCTGAAGGTGACCAGCAAGAAGCAGGCGCTGCAGGAACTGGCGGCGCGCGCGGCCAAGCTTACGGGGCTGCGCGAGCGGCAAATCTTCGAGGTGCTGCTGGAGCGCGAGCGCCTGGGAAGCACCGGCGTCGGCCGCGGGGTCGCCATACCCCATGGCAAGCTGGCCGAGGTCGACCGGCTGCACGGCCTTTTTGCCCGCCTGGAAGAGCCCATCGACTTCGAGGCGGTGGACGACCTGCCGGTGGACCTGATCTTCGTCCTGCTGGCGCCGGAGACGGCGGGCGCCGATCACCTGAAGGCGCTGGCGCGCATCTCGCGCCTGCTGCGCGATAAATCCATGTGCGAGAAACTGCGCGGCGCCAGCAATCCGGATGCGCTTTACGCGCTGTTCACCGAATCCACCACGACCCACGCCGCCTGAACCGCCGCCGGCGGCCCGCGTTCAGTTGACGCTGACGGGCTCGAGATCGTGCTGGCGGGCGACCGCCAACGCGACATCGCGCGACGGCGCCTGACCCAATTGGGTGCCATCGGCGGAGAAGATGCCGAAGGCCGGGCCCTCGGGCGCCAGCAGCGGGCGAACATAAGCCAGTCCCGGCGTGCCGAGCATGGCCAAGGCTTCGGGCGTGATCCGGCGCAGCGCGCTGTCGGCGGCGCCCGGAGGTGCGGAATTTTTCACTTCGACCATGACCAAGTCCTTCCCGAAAATTCAGTCGCTCTTGCCGGATACGTCCAGTGCGGTCGCGCGGCCTTGGCCGGTGGTGCGAATGGCCACCCGCTTGACCACGGGCGTCGCCTTCGGCCGCGCGAGATCGATGTGGAGCAGGCCGCTGTCCATTTCCGCGCCGGTCACTTCGATGCCCTCGGCGAGCACGAAACTGCGCTGAAACTGGCGCGCGGCGATGCCGCGGTGCAGGTAGACGCGCTCCTTTTCCTCGGCCTGGCGGCCGCGGATGTTGAGCTGGTTTTCCTCCAGCGTGATGTCGACGTCGCCGGGCTTGAAACCGGCGACCGCGAGGGTGATGCGCAAGGCGTCCCCGGCCGTTTGCTCGATGTTGTAGGGCGGGTAGCCGTCGCCCGCCGTCTTGGCGACGCGATCGATCAGCCGCTCCACATGATCGAACCCGAGCAGGAGCGGGCTGTTGAACAGGGACAGGCGAGTCATCGGTCATCTCCTCCGTCGAGCGAGCGACACTTAATCCTGGCGTCCCGAAGGCACGCCACGGCACCGATTTCGCTGTTCGCGACCCGCGAACCGCGAAAGCGGCATGGATTCAACAAGCTTGCACCCTTCATCGCCGGTCCGCGCGCAGCGCGTATCGGCGATGGCGGGTACAGAGCGCCGGTCCATCAAGGACCCGGCGCATGGACTGGATATGGCCTTGAAGAATAGCAGATTCAAGGACCGGCGGGTGGACGGGCGGCGGAAAATGAGGGTTAATGCCGGCGCCAATTTTGGCCCGCGGCAGCCATTTAGGGCAGCAGCTTCCGCACAAATTCAGGCAAAGCGAAGGCCGCCTGGTGAATTTCGGGATTGTAGTAGCGCAGGCCCTTGAGCCGGGCGGCGCGGAACCGGCGGGCGATGGTCGCCGCCGGCACGTCGGCGACGGCCGCGGCGGAGGCCCAGGTGAGCGCCATGAAGCCGCACACATAGGTCGGCACCGCCGCCAGGTAACAGCCATGATGGCCAAAGAGCTGGCGAAACAGCTTGTGGGTAGCGGTCAGTTCGGCGCCCTGCATGGCCGGCACGCCGTTCTGCGCCACCAATATGCCGCGCGGCGTCAGCACCCGGCGGCAGTCGGCGTAGAAACGGCGCGAAAACAGGATCTGGGCCGGGCCCACCGGGTCGGGCCGGTCGACAACGACGACATCGTAGCGCTCGTCGGTTTCCTTCACCCAGCGCGCCCCGTCGCCGATCACCAGGCGGGTGCGCCGGTCGGCGAAAGCCCGCCCGCAGATGCGGCGCAAATGCCGCTTGGACACCCGCACCACCTCGGCGTCGATTTCCACCATCGTCACCTGGCGGATGGCGCGGTGCTTCAGCACCTCCTCGAGGATGCCGCCGTCGCCGCCGCCGATGATCAGCACCCGCCGCGCCGCTCCATGCGCCAGGATCGGCAAGTGGGTGAGCATCTCGTGGTAGACGAACTCGTCGCCCTCGGTGGTCTGCACGACGCCGTCCAACGCCAGCATCCGGCCGAAACGGGCGCTTTCGTAGACGGCGATTTTTTGGTAAGGGCTGCGCCCCCGGTAAAGGGTGCGGACGATCTCGTGCGACTGGCGGAATCCCGAATAGAGGGTTTCCGCGAACCAGGTCACGCGATCAAGCCGCGCTTGATCTCCGAGACCTGGATGTTGCTCGGCAAGAAGGCGCGGCGCAGCACCGGAATGGCCTTGTAGGGATGGCAGTCGCCGCAAACGAACACGTCGAGCGCCGCGTAGCCCTTTTCCGGCCAGGTGTGGATGCTCATGTGGCTTTCGGCCAGAACCGCCACGCCGGAAATGCCGCCGGAGCTGGAGAAGCGGTGCAAATCCACGTTGAGGAGCGTGGCGCCCACCTCGGCGACGGCCTCAACCAGCGTCTGCTGCACCAGCTCGACGTTGTCGAGATTGGTGCCGCCCCAAAGATCGATGATCAGGTGCTGGCCGGCGAATCGAATGCCGTCCTTGACGATAAAATGCTCATCGGTGGCTGCGGCCACTTGCGGAGCAGGAACTTCGTACAACAGCGCCTTTGCTTTCTTCGCCATCATAAAGGCCCTCCACCATGCCGCGAGCGCGACACCAAGAAAATTCAGGTCCGCGATATGGGACCATTGCAATCGTTATGCAAGAACTTTTTTTCGAATCCATTAAGAACGCGCTCGAAAGGCGTTTGCCGGCCCGCGGCGCGTTAGGCGTCGAGAGGCCGCCGAGGCCGGCGGCAACATCGAGCGCGGGCGAGTCGATTCGATTCGGCGGGCGGCGGAGCTTTACATGCTGGGGCGGGTTTTAAACCCGCCGCCAGGCGTTCGGCGACGCGGAGGAGGAGAAGATCAACCCGCCAACCGGCGTGGTGGTGGAGCCAGGCGGAGTCGAACCGCCGACCTCTTGAATGCCATTCAAGCGCTCTCCCAACTGAGCTATGGCCCCGCCGCTTGGGTCGTCAGAATGCCGCCGCATGCGGCCCGCGAGCGAGTTTATCAGCCCGTGGGCGCGCGCGGCAAAGTAGGTCGGCGGCACCCACGACGCAAGGGGAATTGGCCGCGATCTCATCGCTCGTCGGGGGTATTGCCCTCGTCCACGACTTCGGCCACGTCGTCCTTGTCCTCGCCCAGTTCCGAGGGATCCTCGATCAATTCTTCCTCCTCGGGCTTGACCACGGCCTCTTCGTCGTCGGCGACGGGCAGCGGCGGGCGCGGCTTGGGCGCGGGTACGGGCTTTTCCTCCGGCCGCGCGCGGCGCGGTTTCAGCACCGCGTCGGGCTGAAACGTGGTGCCGCATTTCGGGCAGACGACAGGTTGGCGGTTCAAGTCGTAGTACGGCGCGGCGCAGCTTGTGTTGGTGCAGCGGCGCTTGGTGCCCCATTCCGGTTTGGCCATCACTTACTCCTCAATTGGCGGTTCCCGCCACGGGCTGAAACTGGCGGTTCCCGCCACGGGGCGAACCAACTGCCACGGGAGCGCCCCATTGTCAAAGCGAAGCTGCGTCCCTTTCGTGGCCAGGCGGCGGCGGCTGTGCTAAAGAGGCGCCCGTCCGCCACCCCATTTCGGCTGCCCAGGCGCGAGCGCATGTCACGATCGACGGCCACAAATCCCACGCCGCCGGGGACGGCGCTCGCCTCGGGCCGAGCGGCGGCGCTCAGCGGCGCCTGGCGCGTTCCCGGCGACAAGTCGATTTCCCATCGCGCCCTGATCCTGGGCGCGCTGGCGGTGGGCGAAACGCGCGTCAGCGGCTTGCTGGAGGGCGAGGACGTCCTGCGCACGGCGGCGGCGGTGCGGGCGTTCGGCGCCAGCGTGGATGCCGAAGGCGCCGGGCCGGCCCGTTCGTGGAAAATTCGCGGCGTGGGCGTGGGCGGCTTGAGCGAGCCCGCCGACGTGCTGGACCTGGGCAATTCGGGGACCGGCGCGCGCCTGCTCATGGGAGTCGCGGCCACGCATCGCTTTGTCAGCTTCTTCACCGGCGACGCCTCGCTGCGCCGGCGCCCCATGGGGCGCGTGGCGGAGCCGCTTTCGCGCATGGGCGCGCGCCTGATCGGGCGCGAGGGCAACCGCCTGCCGCTGGCGGTGGTGGGCGCGGCGGCGCCGATGCCGATCGAGTACCGCCTGCCGGTAGCGTCGGCGCAGGTGAAGTCCGCTATCCTGCTGGCGGGCCTCAATACGCCCGGGCGCACGGTGGTGATCGAGCCCGAGCCGACCCGCGACCACAGCGAAAACCTGCTGCGCCATTTCGGCGCCGAGGTGAAGGTCGACCAGGGGCCGAAGGGCCTGCGCGCCATCAGCCTGACCGGCGAACCCGAGCTTACCGCCCGGCCCATCGTCGTCCCCGGCGACCCGTCATCGGCGGCGTTCGCCGCGGTCGCCGCCGCCATCGTCGCGGGATCTTCGGTCACGCTCCAGGGCGTGGGCGCCAACCCGCTGCGCACCGGGCTGTTCGAAACCTTGATCGAGATGGGCGCCGACCTGACATGGGCCAATTGGCGCGTAGAGGGGGGCGAACCGGTGGCGGATCTGATTGTGCGCCAGCGCCCGCTCAAGGGCGTCAGCGTGCCGTCCGAACGCGCGCCGACGATGATCGACGAGTACCCCATATTGTGCGTGGCCGCCGCCCTTGCCCAAGGCGAGACCCGCATGCAGGGCATCGGCGAGTTGA
>CAZIVY010000194.1:0-15684 GCA_964542505.1 uncultured Rhodospirillaceae bacterium | reverse complement strand
GTTTGCTTCGCCCTTGTGGCATTTCCGCACCAGGAGATCCGCGCCCGCACGTCCCTAAGGCGAATCGGCGGCGTTTCAACTCAATCAGCGCGAGTCTTGGGCGTGCGCCAGCCCCGCGAATCGGGCAAAATATGTACAAGCGGGCTTGCGCCTGGGCTCTAGCGCATGAATTCGCGGAAATTCAGCAGGTCGTTGACCGCCACATAGTAATAAGCGCCCCACAAGGCCGCGGTCGCCGCCGTGGTGAACGCGACCTTGATCCCCATGCGCGGTTTCATCGGCGCCGAGGGGGCCTGCCCGGGTTCCAGCGCCTCGTTCGACTCCTCGGCCGTGCGCACGCCGAACGGCAAGACCATGAACAGGACCAGCCACCAGATGATGACGAAGACGATGAGACCGGAGAGCCACGTCATGGCCGATCAAGCCTGCTCCAGTTCCACCAGGGTGCCGCAAAAATCCTTCGGGTGCAGGAACAGCACCGGCTTGCCGTGGGCGCCGATCCTGGGTTCGCCGTCGCCCAGAATGCGCGCGCCCTCGGCCTTCAACCGGTCGCGCGCGGCCCGGATGTCGTCCACCTCGTAGCAGACGTGATGCATGCCGCCGCCGCTTTGCCGGGCGAGAAAGCCGGCGATGGGGGAATTGGCGCCGAGCGGCTGCAGCAACTCGATCTTGGTGTTGGAAAGCTCCACGAAAACCACCGTGACGCCGTGCTCGGGCTGGGGCAGCGGCGCCGACACCTTGGCGCCCAGCACGCGGCGGTAGGTATCGGCGGCGGCGGCCAGGTCGGGCACGGCGATGGCGATGTGATTCAAGCGTCCGATCATTGAACAGCGTCCTTGTCCTCGAGCGCCGCCGGCTGCGCGGCCGGCGCGCGGCCACGGCCCACGCGCAGCAACTGCACCTCGATCAGCGGCCGGCGCGAGCTGAATTGAGCCAGGCTTCGCCGCACCGCGAGCCTGGCCGTCTCGCGCACCGTTTCGTCCGCCGCCGCCGCCCGTCTGGGCAAGCGCCCCACGGCGGTGTCCACCGCCGCCTCGGCCGCCCGCGCCCGCGCCCCGTCGGCATCCTCGGCCACGCCCAGCAGAACCACGCGCGGCGGGGCGGCCAGCATGCCGTCCGCGTCGAGCGCGACGCTCACCAGGGCGGTTCCGTTGTGCATCAGGCGCCGGCGTGTTTGCATCAGCGGCCCTTGCACCGGCACCAGCGATCCGTCCGCCACCGCCAGCCGCCCCACCGGCACTTGGGCGATGCGCTTGGGCTCGCCCGGCGCCAGCCGCAGCATGTCGCCGTTACGGATCGTCATCGCATACGGCACGCGCTGGCTTTTCGCCAGGCGCACATGCTCGGCGATGTGCCGCGCCTCGCCATGCACCGGCACCGCGATGCGCGGCTTGATCCAGCGGTACATTTGCGCCAGTTCGTCCCGCGCCGGGTGGCCCGAGACGTGAATGAAGGCGTCGCGCTCGGTCACCACCTCGACCCCCGCCAACGCCAGGTTGTTGTGGACGCGCGCCAGCGTGCGCTCGTTGCCGGGGATGATCTTGGACGAAAAGACGGCGCAGTCCCCCGCCTCCAGCACCACATGGCTATGCTCGCCGGCCGCGATGCGCGCCATGGCGCCGCGCGGCTCGCCCTGGCAGCCGGTGCAGATCAGCAGCACCTTGTCGCGGGGGAAAAAGCCCGCCGCCCGCTCGTCCAGGAACGGCGGCAAGTGGCTTAAGTACCCGCACTCCCGCGCCGCCTCGGTGAAACGCTCGAGCGAGCGGCCCACCAGCGCCGCCCGCCGTCCGTGTTCCGCCGCCACCTCGGCCAAGGTTTGCAGCCGCGCGATGTTGGAGGAGAACGTCGTCACCGCGATCCGCCCCGTCTTCCCCGCCAGCAGCTCCCGGAGGCTGTTGCGCACCGCGGCCTCGGACCCGCTTTCGCCGTGGCGGAAAACATTGGTCGAATCGCACACCAGCGCCAGCACGCCCCGCGCCCCCAATTCCTCCAGCACCCTGGCGGCGGTGCGCTCGCCCACCAGCGGGTCTGGGTCGAGCTTCCAGTCGCCGCTGTGCACCACCAGCCCAAGCGGCGTTTCGATGGCCAGGGCCTGCGACTCCGGGATCGAATGGGTGATCGGCACCGCCAGCACGCGAAAGGGCGCGAGGTCGAGGGTATCTCCCGGCCGGTAGACATGCACCGGCACCTCATCCTCGAGGCCCACTTCCTCCAGCTTGCGCCGCAATATCGCCGCGGCGAAGGGTGTCGCGTAAACCGGGCAGCGCAATTCCCGCCACAAATGCGCCACCGCCCCCAGATGATCCTCGTGGGCGTGGGTGAGCACCAGCGCCACCAGGTCTTTCCGCCGGCCCGCGATCCAGGCGATGTCGGGAACGATCAAGTCCACCCCCGGCGTCTCCGGATCGGCGAAGGTGACGCCCAGGTCGACCATCAACCAGCGGTTGCCATAACCATAGAGGTTGAGGTTCATGCCGATCTCGCCCGCGCCGCCGAGCGCCAGGAAAAGCAGCGAGTCCGCGGGCGTTGCGTCGCTCGTCACTTAGGCCCGGCCTTCACGCTGCGGCGGTAAATCTCGCGCAAACCCCGCATGGTGAGATCGGGCGCCGTGCGCTCGATGACCGAGGTTACGTCGGCGAACAGCGGCGCCAGGCCGCCGGTGGAGATGACGCGCATGGGCGCGCCCCATTCGGCCACGATGCGCTGCACCAGGCCCTCGATCAGGCCCACATAGCCCCAGTAGACGCCCGACTGCATGGCGCCGAGCGTGTCGCCGCCGATGACCCGCGCCGGCCGCTCCACCACGATGCGCGGCAGCTTGGCGGTCGCCATGTGCAGCGCCTCCAGCCCGAGATTGATTCCCGGCGCGATGACGCCTCCGCAGTAATTCCCCTCGCCGTCCACGATGTCGAAGGTGGTGGCGGTGCCGAAGTCGATGACGATCATCGGCTCGGGCGTCAGCAGCCGGCCGCCGACGGCGTTGCACAAGCGGTCGGCGCCCACGTCCAGGGGCCGCTCCACCTTGATGGCGATGCCGAGCTGGACCCCGGCTTCGCCGATCACCAGCGCCTCGGTGTTGAAATAGCGCCGGCACAGCAGGCGCAGGTCGAACAGCGTCTGCGGCACCACGCTGGCGATGATGGCGCCGTCGATGTGGCGCGGCTCGATCGACTTCAGCCCCATGAGCTGCGTCAGCCACACCGCGTACTCGTCGGCGGTGCGCGCCGCCTGGGTTTGGATGCGCCATTCGTTGACCAGCTTGTCGCCGTCGAACACGGCGAACTTGACGTTGGTGTTGTTGGCGTTGATGGCGAGCAGCATGGCGCTAACTACCCAGGACTTCGCCGGCGGCGATCACCTGCCGGCGCCCGTCTCCGAGGACGAGCACCAGCGCGCCCCCGGCGTCGATGGTCTCGAAGCGCCCCTCGACCGTGGCCTCGCCGAGACGCACGCGCAGGCTCTGTCCCGCCGCGCCCGCGCGCGACAACCAGGCGGCGCGCAAGGGCTCGAATCCAGCCGTCCGCCACAGCGTCATCCAATGCAGGAACCGGGTGGCGTAGGCGCCGAGCAGCCCCGCCACGTCGTCCGCGCCGCCCGCCGCCATGATCGACGTCGCCGGATAGTCGGCGCCCTCCGGGTGGCGGGCGACATTGATCCCGCAGCCGGCGATCACCCATTCCAGGCGGCCGTTCGCCGCCGTGCTCGATTCGAGCAGCAGGCCGGCGCACTTTCGCCCGTCGATCAAAACGTCGTTCGGCCATTTGCAGCGCAAGCTGGGGCGGGCCTTGACGCCCGTCAGCGCCGCCTCCACCGCGTCCGCCGCCGCCAGCGCGGCGACAAAGGAAAGCTGCGCCGCCTGCCCCGGCGCGACGCGCGGGCGGACGAGCAACGAGCAGTACAGATTGCCCGGCGGCGAAACCCATTGCCGCCCGTGGCGGCCGCGGCCGCGGCTTTGCTCCCGCGCCCACACCAGCAAGCCCTCGTCCGCCCCGGCGCCGGCGCGCCGGCGCGCCTCCTCGTTGGTGCTGTCGATGGTGTCGAAGGCGGCCAGGGTGAAGAACGCCGGCAAACGCGGCTCGCGCGCGCCGGCCGCGAGCGGAGCGGCGGCGATCACGGGAAGAGCGCGCGCGCCGCCGCCTCGGCGCCGGCCAGGAGCGGCGTGGGATGGACGAAGAAAAGCAAGGTGAACGATCCCGTTCCCAGCATCACCACGGCCAACTCGCCGCGCAACGGCCGCTCGAAGGGTTCCGCCGGCTCGTCGAAATACATCAGCTTGACGATGCGCAGATAGTAATACGCCCCCACCACGCTGGTCAGCACCCCGATCACCGCCAGCCCGTACAAGCCGGCGTTGATCGCCGCCATGAAGACGTAGAACTTGCCGAAGAAGCCCGCCAGCGGCGGCACCCCGGCGAGCGAGAACATGAAAATCGCCAGCGCCAGCGCCAGCCCCGGGCGCGTGCGCGACAACCCGGCCAGGTCGGCGATGTTCTCGCTCAAGCCGCTTTTCTGCCGCATGGACAGAATGGCGGCGAAGGCGCCGAGATTCATCGCCAGATAGATCGCCATGTAGACGAGCACGCCGCGCACGCCCTCGGGCGTTCCCGCCGCCAGGCCGATCAGCCCGTAGCCCACATGCCCGATGGACGAATAGGCCATCAGCCGCTTGATGTTGGTCTGCTGGATCGCGGCCAGCGCCCCCAGCGCCATCGAGGCCACCGCCAGAAAGACGACGATGTGCCGCCACTCGGCGATCATCGGCCCGAAGGGGCTGGTGAGGACGCGCACGAACAGCGCCATGGCGGCGATCTTGGGCGCCACCGAGAAGAAGGCGGTCACCGGCGTCGGCGCGCCTTCATAGACGTCCGGCGTCCACATATGGAAGGGCACCGCCGAGACCTTGAAGGCCATGCCGGCCACCAGGAAAACGACGCCCACCGCGAGGCCGAGCGGCGCCGGCGAGGTTCCCGCCAGCAACCGCGCCAGGCCGGCGAACTGGGTCGTTCCGGCGAAGCCGTAGATGAGCGAGCAGCCATAGAGCAACATGCCCGACGACAGCGCGCCGAGGACGAAGTACTTCAAGCCCGCCTCGGTGGAGCGCACCGAATCGCGCTTGAACGCGGCCAGCACATAAAGCGCCAGCGATTGCAGCTCGATGCCGACGTAAAGCGCGATCAGGTCGTTGGCCGACACCATCATCATCATGCCGACGGTGGCCAGGAGGATGAGCACCGGGTATTCGGCGCGCTCGATGCGCTCGTGGCGCACATAGCCCAGCGACAGCACGATGGCCAGCGCCGAGCCGATCAGCACCAGCGACTTCATGAAGCCGGCGAAGCCGTCGACCACGAAAAGCCCCGAGAACGCCACCACCGGCGCGCGCGGCCCGCTGGCGACGGCGGCGAACGCCAGGCCCAGCGCCAGCACCGAAAGCCAGGCCACCGTCCGCGCCGCACCGTCGCCGCGAAATACGCCGTAGAGAAGCAGGATCATGGCCACCCCGGCCAGGAACATTTCCGGGATCGCGGGGCCGAAACTCGTCATTGCCGCCGGCATGATGCCCATGACCCTAATTCCGACTTCCGCCAATCGGAGAGTCACCCCCACCCCGGCCCTCCCCCGTCGAGGGGGAGGGAGCAACCTGTTGGCGGCATTTAGCCTTCCCTCCCCCCTTGTGGGGGAGGGTTAGGGTGGGGGGTGTGCCGCGCATGTGTGATTCCTGGGATTAGTTCAACGCCGCCAGCGCCCGCGCCGCGATCCCCAGCGACGCCTGGTGCTGTTCGATCAGCCGCTCCACCGAGGCGGCGGTGGCGTTCAGGATCGGCGCCGGATAGATGCCCATCCACAACGTCGCCGCCACCAGCGGCGCGAGGACAAGAATCTCGCGCGGGCTCAGGTCCAGCATCGCCCGCAGATCGGCGCGTACGAGGTCGCCAAAAATGACTCGCCGGTAAAGCCAGAGCGCGTAGGCGGCGCTGAGGATGACGCCGGTCGCCGCCAAGGTCGCGGCGCGGGTGTCGACCTGGAAGGCGCCCACCAGCACCAGCAACTCGCCGACAAACCCCGAAGTCGCCGGCAGGCCCACATTGGCGAGCGTGAACACCATGAACACCAGGGCGAAGCGCGGCATGCGGTGCACCAGCCCGCCATAGCGCGCGATCTCGCGGCTGTGGACGCGGTCATAGAGGACGCCGACACAGAGGAACAGCGCCCCCGACACGACGCCATGGGAAAGCATCTGGAACAGGCTGCCCTGCACGCCCTGGACGTTGAGGGCGAAGGCGCCGAGGGTGACGAAGCCCATATGCGCCACCGAGGAATAGGCGATCAGCTTCTTCATGTCCTCCTGCATCAGCGCCACCAGCGAGGTATAGACGATGGCGACGACGCTGAGCCCGAAGACCAGCGGCGTGAACAGCACGCTGGCGTCGGGGAACATGGGAATGGAGAAGCGCAGGAATCCGTAGCCGCCCATTTTCAGCAGCACCCCGGCCAGGATCACCGATCCCGCGGTGGGCGCCTCGACGTGCGCGTCCGGCAGCCAGGTGTGCACCGGCCACATGGGCAGCTTGACCGCGAAGGAGGCGAAGAAGGCGAGCCACAGCCAGGTCTGCACCGCCGGCGCGAATCCGGTGCCCATGAGGGTCGGAATGTCGGCGGTCCCGGCGTCGAAATACATGTAGAGCAGCGCCAGCAGCAGCAGCACCGACCCCGCCAGGGTGTAGAGGAAGAACTTGAAGGTGGCGTAGACCCGCGCCGAACCGCCCCACACCCCGATGATCAGGAACATGGGGATCAGCCCGCCCTCGAAGAACAAATAGAACAGCACCAGATCCAGCGAGCAGAATACGCCGATCATCAGCGTCTCCATCGCCAGGAAGGCGATCATGTACTCCTTCACCCGGACGGTGATCGCCTCCCAGCTCGCCAGCACGCAAATCGGCATCAGGAACGCGGTGAGCACCACGAAGGGGAGCGATATGCCGTCGACGCCCAGATGGTAGCTGATGCCGGCGCCGATCCACGGCCGGCGCTCCTCGAACTGGAAGCCGGCGTTGGCCGGGTCGAAATTGAACCACAGCAGCAGGCTGAGGGCGAAGGTGATGACCGTCGTCCACATCGCCACGCTGCGCGCGTTGCGCGCCAGCGTCGGTTCGTCGCCCCGGGTAAGCAGGATGAAGCCCGCGCCCACCAGCGGCATGAACACGACCAGCGACAGGAGCGGCGCCCCGTCCATTCGCTAGCGTCCCAACAGGTAGAAATAGAAGCTGACCGCCGCCGCCACGCCGATGAGCATGACGAAGGCGTAGTGATAGACGTAACCCGTTTGCAGCGCCGAGGCGCGCCGGGCCAGCATGACGACGCTGGCCGCGATTCCGTCGGGCCCGAAGCCGTCGATGATCCGGCCATCGCCGCCCCGCCACAGCAACTGGCCGAGCCGCATCGCCGGCCGCACCAGCGTCCGGTCATAGAGCTCGTCGAAATACCACTTGTTGAGAATGAAGGCGTGCAGCGGCCGCAAGGCCCGCGCCAGGAGCGCCGGCAATTCGGGCCGGCGGACATAAAACACCCAGGCCAGCCCAATCCCCGCCACCGCCAGCGCCGTCGGCGCCGCCTTCACCCACAGCGGCGCCTCGTGGGCGCCGGCCAGCGCCCCGTGGTCGGGGCGGATGAAGATCGAGGTCCCCCAGAATTCGGCGGGATCGTGGCCGACCATGACGCCGGCGAAGGCGACGCCGCCGAACGCCGCGCCCACGGCCAGCAGGTAGAGCGGGATCAGCATTACCGGCGGCGCCTCATGGGCGTGTTCCAGCGCGTGGGCGTCGGCCCGCGATGTTCCGTGGAAAGTCATGAACAACAGCCGCCAGGAATAGAAGGCGGTCATGATCGCCGCCGCCAGGCCAAGAATGAAGGCGTAGTGGGCCGCCGGGCGGTTGGCGGCGAAGGCGGCTTCGAGGATGATGTCCTTGGAAAAGAATCCGGCCAGCGGCGGCAACCCGGCGAGCGACAGGCTCCCCACCCACATGAGGAGGCAGGTTTGCGGCAAATAGCGCCGCAGGCCGCCCATGCGCCGCATGTCCTGCTCGCCCGCCAGCGCGTGAATCACCGCGCCCGAACCCAGGAACAACAGCGCCTTGAAGAACCCGTGGGTGAACAAATGAAAGATCGCCGCCGGGTAGGCGGAAACGCCGGCGGCGAAAAACATGTAGCCGAGCTGGCTGCAGGTCGAATAGGCGATCACGCGCTTGATGTCGTTCTGCGCCAGGCCGACGGTGGCGGCGAAAAAGGCGGTCGAGGCGCCCACCACGGCCACCACGTCGAGGGCGAACGGCGCCTGCTCGAACAAGGGCGAGCAGCGCGCCACCATGAACACGCCGGCGGTGACCATGGTGGCGGCGTGGATGAGGGCCGACACCGGCGTCGGTCCCTCCATGGCGTCGGGGAGCCAAGTATGCAGGCCAAGCTGCGCCGATTTCCCCATGGCGCCGAGGAACAGCAGCAGCGAGATCGTGGTGAGGATGTCGACGTTGTGGCCGAAATACTCGAATGTGTGCCCCGCCAGTTCCGGCGCCCGGGTGAATACCTCGTCGTAGCTCACCGACCCGAAGACCATATAGATGCCGGCGATGCCGAGGGCGAAACCGAAATCGCCCACGCGGTTGACGATGAAGGCCTTGATCGCGGCGGCGTTGGCGGCGGGGCGGGTGTACCAGAAGCCGATGAGCAGGTAGGAGCACAGCCCCACCCCCTCCCAGCCGAAATAGAGCTGCACGAAATTGTCCGCCGTCACCAGCATCAGCATGGCGAAGGTGAACAGCGACAGATAGGCGAAGAAGCGCGGCTGGTGCGGATCGTCGTGCATGTAGCCGACCGAATAGATGTGCACCAGGGCCGACACCCCGGCCACCACCACCAGCATCACCGCCGTCAGCGGGTCCACCAGGATCGCCCATGACGCCTCGAAGCCGCCGGAATCGATCCAGGTGAGGACTTCCTTCGTCACCGGCGCCGCGCCGCGCAGCGTCTGCGCCAGCGCCACGCCCGACAGCAGCGCCGAAACCGACACCGCGCCGCAGGTGACCCATTGCGCGCCGCGCGCGCCAAGCCAACGGCCGAACAGCCCGGCCAGGATGGCGCCGATCAACGGCAGATAGACGATGGCGACGTACACGCGCGCTTAGCCCCGCATCAAGTTGATGTCTTCGACCGCGATGGTCCCGCGGTTGCGGAAATAGACCACAAGTATGGCCAGCCCGATCGCCGATTCGGCGGCGGCGACCGTCAGCACCAGGAGCGCGAATACCTGCCCCACCAGATCGCCGAGAAAGGCCGAGAACGCCACCAGGTTGACGTTCACCGCCAGCAGGATCAGTTCGATGGACATCAGGATGACGATGACGTTCTTGCGGTTGATGAAGATGCCGAAGATGCCGATGGTGAACAGCAGCGCCCCGACGGTCAGGTAATGGCCGAGTCCGATGGTCAGCACGGGCGCTAGACGCCTTGCCGCGGTTCGATTTTGACCAGCACGACACCTTGGTCGCGCCGCCGCCCCACCTGATCGCCCACGTTCTGGCGGCGCACGCCCTCGCGCTCGCGCAGCGTCAGCACGATGGCGCCGACCATGGCCACCAGGAGGATCAGCCCGGCGGCCTGGAACAGGTAGATGTAGGTGGTATAGAGCACCTGCCCCAGCGCGTGGGTGTTGGTGGTGGCGCCCGGCGCCGGGATCGGCAGTTGCGCCATCTTCGCCGCCCCTGGCGCGAACGCCCACGAGCCCAGCACCAGGATCAGCTCGATCAGCAGGATGGCGCCGATCAGCCCGCCCACCGGCAGGTAGTGCAGGAACCCCTGGCGCAACTCGACGAAATTGATGTCGAGCATCATCACCACGAACAGGAACAGCACCGCCACCGCCCCCACATAGACGACGACCAGGATCATGGCCAGGAATTCGGCGCCCAGGAGCACGAACAGCGCCGCCGCGTTGAAGAAAGCGAGGATGAGGAACAGCACCGAATGCACGGGGTTGCGCGCCGCGATCACCATGAAGGCGGACGCCACGGCCACGGAGGCGAAAAGATAGAAGGCCAGCGCCTGGATGATCACGGCGCGATCCCGGTGGCGGCCTTCCGGCGCCGCGTGTCAGCGGTACGGGGCATCGGCCGCCAGGTTGCGCGCAATTTCATACTCCCACCGGTCGCCATTGGCGAGCAGTTTGGCCTTGTCGTAGTAAAGTTCCTCGCGCGTTTCGGTGGCGAATTCGAAGTTCGGCCCCTCGACGATGGCGTCCACCGGGCAGGCTTCCTGGCAGAACCCGCAATAGATGCACTTGGTCATGTCGATGTCGTAGCGGGTGGCGCGCCGCGAGCCGTCGGCGCGCGGCTCGGCCTCGATGGTGATCGCCTGCGCCGGGCAGATCGCCTCGCACAGCTTGCAGGCGATGCAGCGTTCCTCGCCGCTGGCGTAGCGGCGCAGCGCGTGCTCGCCGCGAAAGCGCGGACTGAGCGGACCCTTTTCGTAGGGGTAGTTCAAGGTCGCGCGGCGCCGGAACATGTAGCGGAAGGTGAGCGCCAAGCCGCTCACGATCTCGCCCAGCAACAAGGCGCGCGCGCTGCGGTCAAGCCACGTCATGCGAAACGCCCCACCCGCCAACGAATCATGGACCACCTTAGCGCCGCCCACCGGCAAAACAAGCCTGTCCTCATGCCGGCGCGCGCCCCAGGACCTGCAGCGTCGCCGCCGTGACCACCACTCCCAGCAGCGACAGCGGCAGGAAAACCTTCCACCCCAGGCGCATCAACTGGTCATAGCGGTAGCGCGGCAGGGCGGCGCGCACCCAAATGAAGACGAACAGCAGCGCGATCACCTTGAACACGAACCACAGCGGCCCCGGCACCCAGGTGAACGGCGCCACCGCCAGCGGCGGCAGCCAGCCGCCGAGGAACAGGACCGTCGTCATCCCCGCCATCAGGATCATGTTCGCGTACTCGCCGAGGAAGAAGAGCGCGAAGGTCATCGACGAATATTCCACCTGGTAGCCGGCCACCAGTTCCCCCTCCGCCTCCGGCAGGTCGAAGGGGTGGCGGTTGGTTTCGGCCAGGGTTGAAATGAAGAACATCACGAACATCGGGAACAGCGGCAGCGCGAACCACACCCGTTGCTGGGCGCGCACGATGTCGCTCAGGTTGAGCGAGCCGGCGCACAGCAGCACGGTGATGATGATGAACCCCATGGACACTTCATAGGACACCATCTGCGCCGAGGAGCGCAGCGCGCCGAGAAAAGCGAAGCGCGAATTCGACGCCCAGCCCGCCATGATGATGCCGTAGACGCCGAGCGACGAGATGGCGAAGAGATAGAGCACGCCCACGTTGATGTTCGAGATCACCAGCCCGTCGCCCACCGGCATCACCGCCCAGGCCATCATGCTGAGAACGAAGGTGACCACGGGCGCCAGCACGAACACCACCTTGTTGGCGCTCGTGGGCAGGATGGTTTCCTTGAACATGAGCTTGACCGCGTCGGCGAAGGGCTGCAGCAGCCCGAAGGGACCGACGACATTGGGCCCCATGCGCAACTGCATGGCCGCCAGCACCTTGCGTTCCATCAACGTCAGATAGGCGACCGCGATCAACAGCGGCGCCAGCAGCGCCAGAATGTGCCCAACGATGACGGCGCCGGGCAGAACATAGCCCTGCATGAGTTCAGCCATGTTTTTTCTTGGCCCCCGACGCCAGCGCGCTGCATTCGGCCATGGTGATCGAGGCGCGGGAAACGGGATTGTTCAGGTAGAAGTCGGCGACGGCGGGCGCGAACGGCGCCTCGCTCACCGGGCCCGGTTGCCCGAAATTCCCCCACGCCGCCCGCTCCGCCCGGTCAAGGCGGGCGAAATGCGGCGCCGACTGGCGCATATGCCGGCGCACGTCTTCCAGCGTGTCGTAGGGCAATTGCTGTCCCACCGCCTCCGAGAGCGCGCGCACGATCTTCCAGTCCTCGCGCGCATCCCCCGGCGGGGCCACCGCGGCGCGGCCCAGTTGCACGCGGCCTTCCGTGTTGACCCAGACGGCGTCCTTTTCGGTGTAAGCCGCGCCGGGCAGGATGACGTCGGCGCGGTGGGCGCCGCGATCGCCGTGGCTGCCCTGGTAGACGACGAACGCCTTGCCCAGACGGTCGGTGTCGATTTCATCCGCGCCCAGCAGGTAGACGACCTTGACCTCGCCCGACTCGGCGCCGGCCAAAATGCCTTCCAGGTCGCGCCCGCCCTCGCCGGGAACGAAGCCGAGATCGAGCGCCGCCACCCGCGCCGCCGCCATATGCAGCATGTTGAAGCCGTTCCAATCCGCTTGCACCATGTTGCAGCGCTCCGCCGCCTGGCGCGCCAAGGCCAGCACCGCGGCCCCGTCGGCGCGCCTGAGCGCCCCCTGCCCCAGGATCAGCATTGGCCGCTTGGCGGCGCTCAAGCTCGCGGCGAAGGCATGCTGGCCTTCGGCGATTTCGCGCAAGCTCGCCGGGCCTTCGCCCAGTTGCTGGTAGCGGTAGGTCAGGTCCGCCGCCGGCCCGATGAGGCCGATGGGGAAGCCGCCCCGCCGCCAGCGCTTGCGGATGCGGGCGTTGATCAACGCCGCCTCGCGCCTGGGGTTGGAGCCCACCAGCAGCAGCGCGTCGGCGCTGTCGATGCCCTCGATGGTGGAATTGAACAAATAGCCGGCGCGGCAGCTTGCGTCGACGCGAGCGCCGTCCTGGCGGCAATCCCGGTGCGGCGATTGCAGCCGGTCCCACAACTGGCGCAGCGCCAGCAGGCTTTCGCCACAGGCAAGATCGCCGGCCAAGGCGGCGATGCGCGCCCCCCCGGCCTCGCGCAGCGCGCCGGCCACGGCGGCCAGGGCCGCGCTCCAGGTCGCCGGCTCGAGCTTGCCATCCACGCGCACATAGGGCTGGTCCAGCCGCTGGCGTTTCAGCCCGTCGCAGGCGAAGCGGCTGCGGTCGTCCAGCCATTCCTCGTTCACCGCGTCGTTGATGCGCGGCAGGATGCGCATCACCTCGCGCCCGCGGGCATCGACGCGGATATTGGCCCCCACCGCGTCCATGGCGTCGACGCTGTCGCACTTGCGCAGTTCCCACGAGCGCGCGGTGAACGCATAGGGCTTCGAGGTCAGCGCCCCCACCGGGCAAAGGTCGATGATGTTGCCCGACAATTCCGAGCCGATAGCGGCCTCCAGATAGGTCGTGATCGCCATGTCCTCGCCGCGGCCCACCGCGCCCAGCTCGTCCGTGCCCGCCACCTCGCTCAGGAAGCGGATGCAGCGCGTGCAATGGATGCAGCGCGTCATCACCGTCTTCACCAGCGGGCCCATGAACTTGTCGGGCACCGCGCGCTTGTTCTCGTCGTAGCGGCTGCGGCCGCCGCCATAACCCATGGCTTGGTCTTGCAAATCGCATTCCCCGCCCTGGTCGCAGATCGGGCAATCGAGCGGATGATTGATGAGCAGGAATTCCATGACGCCCTGGCGCGCCTTGCGCACCATGGGCGTGTCGGTGTGGATCACCATGCCCTCCGCCGCCGGCATCGCGCAACTGGCGATGGGCTTCGGCGACTTTTCCTGCTCCACCAGGCACATGCGGCAATTGCCGGCGATGGACAACCGCTCGTGGTAACAGAAGCGCGGAATTTCCTTGCCCGCCGCCTCGCACGCCTGCAGCACCGTGGTGCCGGGCTCCACCGTTACCGCGATGCCGTCGATGGTCAGATTAGGCATGGGAACCCTATGCCGCCGCGGCTTCGGCGCTGGCGCTGGCGCCGGCGCCGCCCGCGCGGGCCTCGATGCGGCGTTCCAACTCGGGGCGGAAATGGCGGATCAGGCCCTGGATCGGCCACGCCGCCGCGTCGCCCAGCGCGCAGATCGTATGCCCTTCCACCTGATAGCTGACCTCGAGCAGCGCGTCGATTTCCGGCTTCTCCGCCCGCCCGGTGGCCAGCCGCTCCATCACCCGCCACATCCAGCCCGTGCCTTCGCGGCAGGGCGTGCACTGGCCGCAGGATTCGTGGGTATAGAACTTGGCCAGGCGGGCGATGGCGCGCACGATATCGGTGGAACGGTCCATGACGATGACGGCGGCGGTGCCGAGGCCCGATTTCACCGCTTTCAGGCTGTCGAAATCCATCAGCACCTCGTCGCAGATCGATTTCGGAATGAGCGGCACCGACGAGCCGCCGGGAATGACCGCGAGCAGATTGTCCCAGCCCCCGCGCACGCCGCCCGCATGGCGGTCGATCAGCTCGCGCATGGAAACGCCCATTTCGTCTTCGACGTTGCACGGCTTGTTGACGTGGCCGGAGATGCAGAAAACCTTGGTGCCGGTGTTGTTCGTCCGCCCGATGCCGGCGAACCACGCCCCGCCGCGGCGCAGGATGGTGGGGGCGACGGCGATGGTCTCGACATTATTCACCGTCGTCGGGCAGCCCCAGACGCCGGTGTTGGCGGGAAAGGGCGGCTTCAGCCGTGGCTGGCCCTTCTTGCCCTCCAGGCTTTCGATGAGCGCCGTTTCCTCGCCGCAGATATAGGCCCCGGCGCCACGGTGCAGGTGGACCTCGAAATCGAAGCCCGACCCGCAGGCGTTCTTGCCGATCAGCCCGGCGTCATGGGCTTCGTCGATCGCCCCCTGCAGCGCTTCCGCCTCGCGGAAGAATTCGCCGCGAATGTAGATGTAGGCGGCGACGGCGCGCATGGCGAAGCCGGCCAGCAAGCAGCCTTCCACCAGCTTGTGCGGATCGTGACGCATCATGTCGCGGTCCTTGCAGGTGCCGGGCTCGCCCTCGTCGGCGTTGACCACCAGATAGGACGGCCGCCCGTCCGACTTCTTGGGCATGAACGACCATTTGAGCCCGCAGGGAAATCCCGCCCCGCCCCGCCCGCGCAAACCGGACTTCTTCATCTCGTCGACGATCCAGTCCTGGCCCTTGGCCATCAGCGCGCCCGTGCCGTCCCAGTCGCCGCGCCGGCGCGCCGCCGCCAGGCGCCAGTCCTGCTGACCGTAGAGATTGGTGAAAACGCGATCCTTGTCGGCCAGCATCAGGTTTTGCTTTCCGCCGGCATGGCCGTGAGCGTCGTGAGGCCGCCCGCCGGCGACGACGTCAAGCGCCCGCTTTGCGGTCCGGGCTTGGGCCGCTCGCCGCGCCGCAACGCTTCGACGATTTGGGCGGCCGATTCGGCCGTCAGGTCCTCGTAATAGTCGTCGCCGATCTGCATCATCGGCGCGTTGACGCAGGCGCCGAGGCATTCCACCTCGCGGAGCGTGAACATGCCGTCGGCGCTGGTGGCGCCCAGCGCCGCCCCGGTGGCGCGCTCGCAGGCCTTCACCACCGCCTCCGACCCGCTCAGCCAACAGGGCGTGGTGGTGCACACCTGCAGCAGATGCCGGCCCGTGGGCGCCAGGTTGTACATGCTGTAGAAGGTCGCCACTTCCCAGGCGCGGATCATCGGCATCGCCAGCAGGTCGGCCACGTGGCGCACGGCGGCTTGCGGCAACCAGCCGCCGGTCTGGCGCTGCGCCAAATCCAGCAGCGGCAAGACCGCGCTCGCCTGGCGGCCGGATGGGTATTTGGCGACGATCTTGTCCGCCAGCGCCCGGTTTTCGGGCGTGAAGGCGAAGGTTTCCGGCTGCTGCTCCGGCGGCGCGATA
>CAZIVY010000193.1:0-3993 GCA_964542505.1 uncultured Rhodospirillaceae bacterium | reverse complement strand
CCACTCACGGCGCGTCGCCCTCGATCGGCTCGGCGCCCGCCTCGCGCATGATGCGGCGCACGTCCTCCGCCGCCGCCTCCAGCCGGGCGCGGCCGGTGGCCCGCAGCACGATGGAGGTGCCGAGCGCGCCGCCCCGGTAATAGGGGTAGGAGCCGATTTGCACCTCGGCGTGGGCGTCCTGCACCCGCGCCAGCGGCGTCGCCAGTTGTCCTTCCGCGACGCGGGCGCTGATGGTGCGCGAGAGCAGCGGCGCCCCGCCCACCAGGTCGTGGCGGATGCCCTCGAACATGGCCTGCATGATTGCCGGCACCCCGGCCATGACGAAGACATTGCCCAGCCGGAAACCCGGCGCGCGGCTGATGGGGTTGCCGATCAGGCTGGCGCCATGGGGAATGCGCGCCATGCGCAGCCGCGCCTCGTTGAGAACGCCGGCGTCGTAATGCGACTCGAGCAGCGCCCGCGCCCGCGGGTCGATGCCGATGCCGACCCCGAAGGCCTTGGCCACCGCGTCGGCGGTGATGTCGTCATGGGTGGGGCCGATGCCGCCGGTGGTGAAAACGTAATCGTGGCGGGCGCGGCATTCGTTTACCGCCGCGACGATGGCGGCTTCGTCGTCGGACACCACGCGGGCCTCGCGCAGCCGCACGCCCGCCTCGTTCAGGCGCACCGCGAGAAAATGCAGGTTGGCGTCCCGCGTGCGCCCCGAAAGCACTTCGTTGCCGATCACGACCACGGCGGCGGTAACGATCTTGCCCTCGACCATGCCTGTTTTTACCACCGCCGCCGCCCAGCGGCCAGCCGACGCCCCCATCGAGCGGCGAGTATGAACGGGTGTAGAATCCCCTTAGGCCCGCCGATGAAATTCGCCGCACCCCTCCACCCCGGCCGATTGATCCGCCGCTACAAGCGCTTTTTGGCCGAGGTGGAAATGGAGGACGGCGCCCGCGTCACCGCCCACTGCGCCAATCCCGGCGCCATGACCGGGCTGGCGGATGCCGGCATGCGCGTCTGGCTAACCCCAGCCGGTGGCGCCGGCCGCAAGCTTGCCTGGTCCTGGGTGCTGACCGAACTGGCCGCGGGGCGACGCCGGCGCCTGATAGGGATCGACACGCTGCATGCCAACAACCTGGCCGCCGAAGCCCTGGCCACCACGAAAATCCCGGAACTCGCCGGCTACAGCGACATTCGCCGCGAGGTGGCCTACGGCCACGGCCGCCGCGAGGTTGCCTATGGCCACGGCAGCCGCGTCGATTTCCTGCTTGGCCAGCCCGGCCGCCCGCCTTGTTATGTGGAGGTGAAGAGCGTGACCTTGAAGCGCGGCCGGCTGGCGGAGTTTCCCGACAGCGTCACCCGGCGCGGCGCCAAGCATATGGACGAATTGGCGCGCATGCGGGCAAGCGGCGCGCGGGCCGTCATCCTCTTTGTGGCGCAGCGCGGGGACTGCTCGGCGTTTCGCATCGCCGCCGGCATCGACCCCGGCTACGCGGCGGCGTTCGAGCGGGCGCTTGACGCCGGGGTGGAGGCGTTGTGCTACGCCTGCCGGGTGTCGACGGACGGCTTGGCCATCCACCGGAGGTTGCCCATCGAGGGCATTGCGCGCCAAGAACGGCGGCCTATGTTAGATTGAGGCGTGGGGGCAAATCGGTAACCATTTTCGGGCGCCATGAGCGCATGGGTCTGGCGGCGATGAGCGATACGGCGACATATGTCGAGGCGGCCGAGGACCGCGGCCACCGCGCCGGCGGCGCCATCAAGCTGCATGGGCCGGCGGCCTTCGAGGGCATGCGCCGCGCCGGCCATCTGGCGGCCGCCACGCTGGATTTCGTCATCCCCCATGTGCGGCCGGGCGTAACCACGGGCCGGCTCGACGAGCTTTGCCACGACTACATTCTGGATCACGGCGCGGTGCCGGCGCCGTTGGGCTATCGCGGTTTCCCGAAGTCCATTTGCACCTCGGTCAATCACGTTGTCTGCCACGGCATTCCCGGCGACAAGGTGCTGGTGGACGGCGACGTGCTGAACATCGACGTCACCGTCATCGTCGGCGGCTGGCACGGCGACACCAGCCGCATGTACGACGTGGGCCGCGTAGGCGTTAAGGCCCGCCGCCTCTCCGACATCACTTACGAGGGGATGATGCGCGGCATCGCCGCCGCGCGTCCGGGGGCGCGGTTGGGCGATATCGGGCATGCCATCCAAAGCCATGTGGAAGCGAACCGTTTTTCCGTCGTGCGCGATTTTTGCGGCCACGGCGTCGGCCGCGTCTTCCACGACAACCCCAACGTCCTGCACTACGGCCAGCCCGGCACCGGCGTCGAATTGCGCCCCGGCATGTTCTTCACCGTCGAGCCCATGGTCAACGCCGGCAAGTGGCAGGTGAAGCTGCTGGCCGACGGTTGGACCGCGGTCACCAAGGACCGCTCGCTGTCGGCGCAGTTCGAGCACACGGTGGCCGTCACCGAAACCGGGGTCGAGATCTTCACCCTCTCCCCCGCCGGCCTGCACAAGCCGCCCTACTTTTGATACCCTAGCTTGGCGGCATGGTCGAGACGCAGGCTTTGTCTTGCGTTCCTCGTCCGGCGGCTTGACCGGGCCAAGCCGCGTGACAGCTTATGGGCGGGCCGCACCAAGCCCCGAGAAGCTACGATATTCGCTCGCCCCCCATGTCGAATGTCAGGCAGCATGTCAGCGGAGGGTTAGGCAAATGAGTCCGCGGATACTCGGTTATGCGGTCCTTGTATATGCCGCGTTTACATCCGCAACAGCTATGCAATTGATAGGATTCCTCCTCGGACAGTTGAGTGATCGCTGGGGGGCATATGTCGAGATCGCGGTCTGGCTTGCATTTGTTTCAGGCGGTATCGGACTCTTGAATGGCCGAGGCTGGAGCCGCTTGGTGCTCCTGATTGCCGCTGCAACGTCGACCGTGCAACGCATTGTGAGCATCGTGCTTCTCTGGACACTCGAACTCCCCCTTCAGGTTGTTCTATTTGATGTCTTCATGATGCTGCTGCCGGTCGCCATATTCGTTGGAGCGCTGAAATTGCCGGCGCCCGCGGCCTGGCGGGTCCAACCGTCAGCCCACCCAGTTCCAAAGCGTGTCGTTCCGCCTAATCTCGATCTAGCCTACGGGTGCTTCGCCTGGATCGCGTTTGCGATTTGCGCCATCCAACTCGCGTCGCTTCTACCCCTTGACGTCACCACCGCCCAGGGTCTTGGGATGTTGGTTGGCATCCCCGTCGTTTTGGCGATGCTGGCAGCCGGCATCGTGGCGGTAGTGCTTTCCATCGTTGAATGGAGGGAGTGGCCTCTGCCGGCAATGTCTGCCGTAAGTGCCTCGATGTTGCTAACCCTTCTCGCCGAGATTGAGTGGAAACTCATTGGTTCCAGCGTCGCGCTCGCTTGGTACATTGGCTCCACGGCGCTCTTGGTGTTCTTCTGTGTTCGGTGGTTCGCTTTTACCCGCAGACGAGCAGCGCAGACGCCCGCAACCGGTAGGCTTGGCCCCTGGGATCGCGCAAGAGCGTCGCGCCCGGCCGCCGACCTTCACAAACCGCCTGACGACAGGGACGGCGGCTAGGGCCGGATCTCGATCGCCGTGCCCTCGCCCGCCAGCGCCCAAATTTCCTCCATCTCGGCGTCGGTCACCGCGATGCAGCCCTGGGTCCAGTCGCGTCCCCGTCGATGCGCTACCCGATGGCGCGCCTCGGCCCCGATGCCGTGGATCATGATATCGCCGCCCGGAGCGACGCCCAGCGCCTTGGCGCGGTCCACGTCGCCGGCGCTGGGATAGGAGACGCGGAGCGACAGGTGAAAGCGGCTTTCGGCGTTGCGCCCGTCGAGCGCATAGAGGCCTTCGGGCGTGCGCCCGTCGCCTTGGCTGATCTTGGGCCCCACGGGATCGAAGCCGAGCGCCACGCGATAGGATTTCAGTACCCGCCCCTGGGAGTGGAGATCGAGCCGCCGCTGGCTTTTCAGCACCACCAGCCGGTC
>CAZIVY010000192.1:0-1821 GCA_964542505.1 uncultured Rhodospirillaceae bacterium | reverse complement strand
CGCCGGCTCGGGCGCGCGCAGAGGCAGGATGATGGTGACGATGGTGCCCTTGCCCAGTTCGCTTTCCACCTCCATGCGTCCGCCCATGACCTCGGTGAACCTTTGGCTCAGGGGCAGGCCGAGGCCGGTGCCCTCGCGGGTGCGGGTGAAGGGCGTCTCCACCTGCCCGAAGGGTTCCAGGCAAAGCGGGATATCGTCGGCGGCGATGCCAATGCCGGTGTCGTGGACGGCGATGACCAGGCTGTCGCTGGAGTCGTCCACAAAGGCGTCCACGTCGACGCGGTCGCCCGGGCGCGAATACTTGATGGCGTTCGACACCAGGTTGATGACCACCTGGCGCAGGCGGCGCTCGTCGGTGCGGATGAGCGGCATGTCGCGCATTTCGCCCACGTGCAAATGGACGCCGTCGCGTTGCGCCTGCACGCGGAACATCTGCGCCGCGTCGCGGATCACCCGCGCCGGGTCGGCGTCGGTCACGTTGAGCAAGATGACGCCGGATTCGGCCTTGGCGAGGTCGAGCACGTCGTTGATGACGCCGAGCAAATGCAGCCCCGAGGAATGGATATCGCCCACATATTCCTTGTAACGGGGCGATCCCAGCGGCCCGAAAGCCTCGTTCATCACCATTTCGGAAAAGCCGATGATGGCGTTGAGCGGCGTGCGCAGTTCATGGCTCATGGTGGCGAGAAACGCCGATTTGGCCTGGTTGGCGGCTTGCGCGCGGGCGACGTTGGCGGCCAGCTTGATGTTGCGGACGTGCGATTCGGCGATGATGCGGTTGCCGACGACCACGGTATAGAGCGAGGCGACATAGAGCGTCGCCACACCCAAGAGAATGATGCCGAGACCGATGATGACGGTCAGGCGGAGCTGCGACTTGAAGCGCGTGACGTCGCTGTAAAGCTCGAACACGCCGTAGATGGCGCCGCCGTCGGCGCGCACGGGGACATAGCTCGCCAGCAGATCGCGGTCGACGACCATGCCCTCGAAGCTGTCGATCTGGTCGCGGAAGGTGAAATGGCTGTTCACCGCGCCCGTGACGGCGGCCTGGAATCCGGGATTGGCGGCGGTGTTCTCGCCCAATTGCTTGGGGTCGGTGGAAAACACGGTGATGCCCTGGAGGTCGTAAATCTTGACCTTCACCACCCCCGTGTCCTTGACCATGCGCGCTACCGCCTGACCGATTTTAGGCACATCCGGGTGCAAGGCCAGCTTGTCGGGCGGCAGTTCGTGCGCCGAGCGCACGAAATCCTGAAAGTGACCGGACAGGCCGTTGGACAGCGCCAAGGTCAGCGCCACGTTGTTGCGTTGCGCCAGGTCGAGCAGTTGATCGTGCCAGCGGATGACGATGAGCGTGCCCACCGCCGCCGCCACCAGAAGCGCGATGGCGGCGCCGGCGATGGCAAATCGCCGCGGCAGGGAAAAACGTTGAATCATGAACGGCGCCCGGTTGCGCCGCTACACTCGGCGCGCCGTGGTTAAGAAAGCCTGAAGGGCGTGCTGGAGCGGAGTCCGATCAAGTTGGATCGCACCGTTCATAGTTCGAGACGCTCGCCCGGCGACAAACGCCGGGCGCGCCCTCACCACGAACGGCTCTCATAGTACCCGTTCGGCCTGAGGAGCCTGCACGGCAGGCGTCTCGAAGGCCGGACGCGCCGATTCGAGGTGATCGGATAGTGTGCTAGCGCTTGGCGGCGATGACCTTCTGCTTTTGCTCGCCCAAGCCCTCGACGCCCAGGCGAATAACGTCGCCGGCCACCAAATAGCGCGGCGCGGGCTTCTGGCCCATGCCGACGCCCGAGGGCGTGCCGGTGGCGATAA
>CAZIVY010000191.1:0-1834 GCA_964542505.1 uncultured Rhodospirillaceae bacterium | reverse complement strand
CTCGGGACCCGTCACCACGCCGTCGAGGAAATTCATCGTGCCGACGAAATCGGCGACGAAGGGCGAGGCGGGGACGCGGTAGATGTCGAGGGGCGTTCCCACCTGCTCGATCACCCCGTGGTTCATCACCACGATGCGGTCAGCCATGGTGAGCGCTTCTTCCTGGTCGTGGGTGACCATGATGGTGGTGATGTTGAGGCGCCTCTGCAGCGCCTTAACCTCGTGGCGCAGCCGCTGGCGCACGCGGGCGTCGAGCGCCGACAGCGGCTCGTCGAGCAGCAGCAGACCGGGCGAGGTGGCGAGCGCGCGGGCCAGCGCCACGCGCTGCTGCTGGCCGCCGGACAACTGCGCCGGGTATTTCGGCCCGGCGTCGGGCATGCCCACCAGCGTCAGCAGCTCGCGCACGCGGAGCGCGATGGCGCCGCGCGGCTGATGGCGGCTTTTGAGGCCATAGCCCACGTTCGCGTTCACCGTCAGGTTGGGGAACAGGGCATAAGACTGGAAGACGATGCCGAAGTCGCGCTCGGACGGCGGCAGGCTTGAGATATCGCGGCCGGCTTGTTTGATGCTGCCCGCCGTCTGCGGGTCGAGCCCGGCGATGGCGCGCAACAGCGTGGTCTTGCCGCAGCCCGAAGGCCCCAGGAAGCAGACGAACTCGCCCGGCCGGATGTCGAGGGAGATGTCGTGGAGCGCGGTGAAAGCGCCGAAGTTCTTGACCAGGTCGCGGACGCGCAGATAAGGCTCGGCCGCCGCCCGGTCGGCCTCGGCCTGCACCGACTGCGCCGTGGCGACGCTATCGCGCATGGCGGATTTCTCCGGTCGGCCTCATCCTGAGGAAGCCGCGAAGCGGCTGTCTCGAAGGAGAGGCCGCCATAGGCGATAGCCTTCCCGCGCAATCGGTCATCCCGCCCTCCCCGCCGGCGCTGTCCGTTGGCGGCTACTCTAGAGCAAGTTGCGAGCCAGTGAAATCATCCCCTCGCCCCCCGCATCCTTCGACTTGCGCGCCTCATGCTGAGGAGGCCCCTTCGACGCGCGCTTCGCGCGGCGCTCAGGGCAGGCGGGCCGTCTCGAAGCAGGGGCGCGCGGCTCAGAACAAGGCGGGGAGAGAGGGTAGGGTGAGGGGGCGGCGCCAAGCCGGCACCTCGTTCATCGTGACGCTACGCTGTGGATAGCCAGGCGGCCACGTAAGGATGATCGAATGCGGGCGAAAGCGTCCACGCAAAACGAGTTCGGTTGGATTCATGACAAACCCAGCCCAGGGGCCGGGGTTTGCGTTTTCCGAGTCAATGAGTAATTCCAGTTCGAATCCGAGTAGCCCGGTTGTCACGCCGACCATCCGCATCTGCGGTTCTTCCAGAATTGCGCTCACCTTCACCTTATTTTCGGTTGTGATGCGGCGGCCCACACCGCCCTTGAGATAGAGACCGCACCGTGGGTCCCATTCCCGCTGGAAGAACGCTTTCTCGATCTTGGCGAGGTTGATCGCATAATTCCGGTCTAACCTCACGCCATCTTTAGCGCCGATCCCAAAATAGTGGCCACAGGCGACCTTCAGCATCCAGAGTTCGAGAGCCTCGCCACTGGCGAGATAAAAAATCGGCTTCCGGGCGAGGGTTTTTTTGCGAGTGCCTACCAAGGCATCGTGAAGCACTCCGAAAAAAATGCCAGCTTCCGAATCAAGAGGAGATAACGCTTCATTAGACCTGTTGCAAAAGTAGCTTGGGCGCAGGGAGCAAGCAAGATGTGCGAAGCGCCGCGGCTTCAAAAGCCCGCGACGAGATTGACGATGCCGGCGACGATGGCGAACTTGGCGGCATAAGCGGCTGTCGGATAG
>CAZIVY010000190.1:0-1979 GCA_964542505.1 uncultured Rhodospirillaceae bacterium | reverse complement strand
GACCTTGCCGAGCTTTCCCACCACCGCCATCATGTCCGGCGAGGCGATGCAGCGGTCGAAATCGATCTGCCCGGCGCTCACTTTTTCCGCCAGGTCCTCGGCGCCCACCACGTCGGCGCCGGCTTTCTTCGCTTCCTCGGCCTTGGCGCCGCGGGCGAACACCGCCACCCGCACGGTCTTGCCGGTGCCGTTGGGCAACGACACCACGCCGCGCACCATTTGGTCGGCGTGCCTGGGGTCGACGCCCAGGTTCATCGCCACCTCGATGGTTTCGTTGAACTTCGCCTTCGCGCCGGCCTTCACCATGCCCACCGCGTCGTTGAGCGGGTAGCGCTTCTCGGGATCGACGCCCGCCGCCGCCGCCTTGTAGCGTTTGCCCTGAAATGTCATCGCCCTTACCCCTTGACCTCGATGCCCATGGAGCGCGCCGAACCCACGACCATGCGGCTCGCCGCGTCGACGTCGAAACAATTGAGGTCTTTCATCTTCGCCTGCGCGATTTCGCGCACCTGCGACATGGTCACCGACCCCACCACCTCGTCGCGGCCCGGCGCCTTGGAGCCGGATTGCAGTTTCGCCGCCTTTTTCAGGAAGTAGCTCATGGGCGGCGTCTTGGTGATGAAGGTGAACGAGCGGTCCGAGTACACCGTGATCACCACCGGCAGCGGCGTGCCGGCTTCGGCGCCCTTGGTCTGCGCGTTGAACGTCTTGCAGAATTCCATGATGTTGACGCCGCGCTGGCCCAGCGCCGGCCCGATGGGCGGCGAGGGATTGGCCTGCCCCGCCGGGACCTGCAGCTTGATGTAACCGTCGATCTTCTTCGCCATGAACGCGTCCTTCGATTTTCAGCCGGGCCGGGGGCCTTCGGCTAGGCCTTCTCGACTTGGCTGTATTCCAGTTCCACCGGCGTCGCGCGGCCGAAGATCGACACCGCGACCTTGACGCGCGTGCGCGCCTGATCCACTTCTTCCACCAGGCCGCTGAACGACGTGAACGGGCCGTCGATGACGCGCACCTGTTCGCCGATCTCGAAGGTCACCGACGGCTTCGGCCGCTCCACGCCTTCTTGCACCTGCTTCATGATGCGATCGGCTTCCGCCTGGCTGATCGGCGTCGGCTTGCCGGCGGAACCGAGGAAGCCGGTTACCTTCGGCGTGTTCTTCACCAGGTGGTAGGTGTTGTCCGTCAACTCCATCTTCGCCAGCACGTAGCCGGGAAAGAACTTGCGTTCGGCGTTGATCTTTTGGCCGCGGCGCATTTCCACCACTTCCTCGGTGGGCACCAGCACTTCCTCGAACTGGTCGGCCATGCCGGTCTGGATGGCCTGCTCGCGCAAGCTCTGCGCCACCTTCTTCTCGAAGCCGGAATAGACGTGAACGATGTACCAGCGCTTATCCACGGCGTTATTGTCCCAATCCCAAAATCAAGCGCACACCCAGGTTCAAGACCTGATCGACGAGAAAGAAGAACCCCGCCGCCAGGAACACCATCACGAAAACCATCGCCGTCGTGATCAGCGTCTCCTTGCGCGTCGGCCAGGTCACCTTGCCGGCTTCCTGCCGGACCTGGCGCGCGAACTCCATCGGACCGATCCTGGCCGCCGGCTCCTTGACGCGCTCGCTCGCCTGCTCCATCGAACTAACCCGCGGCCGCGAAAGCCGGGCGGCTTGGGCGCCAAGGCGCCCCGGACCGCCCACTCGAATAACGCCGCCCGCTCCAATAGCGAAGGCGCGCCAAGCGCGCCTGGCAGGAGTGGAGGGACTCGAACCCCCAACCCCCGGTTTTGGAGACCGGTGCTCTAGCCAATTGAGCTACACTCCTCCGGCGCGACTGGTCTATCAGGCGATGATCGAGGCGACGACGCCGGCGCCCACCGTGCGCCCGCCCTCGCGGATGGCGAAGCGCAGGCCCTCGTCCATGGCGATGGGCGCGATCAGCTCCACCTCCATGGTGATGTTGTCGCCCGGCATCACCATCTC
>CAZIVY010000189.1:0-16014 GCA_964542505.1 uncultured Rhodospirillaceae bacterium | reverse complement strand
CTATCCGACAGCCGCTTATGCCGCCAAGTTCGCCATCGTCGCCGGCATCGTCAATCTCGTCGCGGGCTTTTGAAGCCGCGGCGCTTCGCCCACCTTGCGTCCTCCCTGCGCCCAAGCTACTTTTGCAACAGGTCTAATGATGCGCTTCGTCGTTGATGACGACGACCCGCTTGCGGCCCATGAGTTCCGGACAGACCCGCGCGACCATCTGGCCTTCCGTCTCGACCGTGACCGGCGCGTCGCCATGCCCTTTCAACAACTGCTTGGTGAGCTTCGGGGCATCCATCGTCTCGCGCGGCTTGAAGACATGGAAATTGGTGATGACGACACGCGCTTTTTTCACATCGTCGCGCATGTCGGGGGGCACGAGATCGCGGGCGTCGTAGTAATTTTCGGTGTCGGTCGGGAGAAGAACGCGCAAGCGGTCGCGGATCGTGATGCCCGGGGTGATGACCAGGAAGGCGTCGGCGTAGCGGCTGCTTGCCGGCTGGCGCGCCTTGTTGACCGCGTGCCAGGCGATCAGCATCGCCATCACGGTCGTTTTGCCGCTTCCGGTCGCCATCTTTAGGGCGATGCGGATAAGCTCGGGATTGGCTTCCGCGTTATGCGTGGCGATGCGGTCGCGCTCGTGCTTGCCGGCTACCTCGGTCAGCCAAATGATAGTTTCGGCCGCCTCCAACTGGCAAAAAAACAGACGCCGGTTTGTTTCGCGTTGGGGATCGCGCCAGTACCGCAGCAGCCGTTCTGTGGGTCCGCTCACACCCCACTGTCCAGATGGCAGCCCGCGCCAATCTTTTAACTTCCCCCTAATTTCGTTGATGTAATCGTTGGTCGTAACCCGACCGTCCGCGCCGCCTTCGAGATCGAGTTGAAGTTCTGGCGTTTCCCTGCCCCGCTTTTTTGGCGCGGCGATGGGGACAATGTACTCGCTGATTCGACGACGTTCGACGATCCCGCCTGTCGGCACTCCACGATCGTCCAACTGAAAATGCTTTCGCGGCTCCGCGAACGGAGTGTTGATGACCGGATTGTCGGTGAACGTAGACCCCACTACAGGCGCCCCTCAATCTTGAGCCGTCTCCGCGGCCGTCAGGAAAGCTGAATCCAGGTGGTCTTGAGCTGGGTGTATTTTTCCAGCGCGTGCACCGACTTGTCGCGGCCGAAGCCGGATTGCTTGTAGCCGCCGAAGGGCGTCGTCATGTCGCCGGCGTCGAAGCAATTGACCCACACCACCCCGGCGCGCAACGCCTTGGCCGTCTTGTGGGCGACATCGATGTCGCGCGTCCACACCGCGGCGGCCAGGCCGTAGACGGTGTCATTGGCGATGCGCACCGCGTCCGCCGGATCGCGGAATGTAATCGTCGATAGCACCGGGCCGAAGATTTCCTCCTGGGCGATCTTCATGCGGTTGTCCACCTTGTCGAACACGGTGGGCTCGATGTAGAAGCCGCCGGTATCGGTCCGCACCCGCTTGCCGCCCATTTTCAGCGCCGCCCCCTCGGCCTTGCCAGCCTCGATGTAGCCGAGCACGCGGTTGGTTTGCGTCGCGTCCACCATGGCGCCCATGTGCGTCTTCGGATCGAGGGGGTCGCCGGGCTGCATGCGGGCGCCCACCGCCATGACTTTCTCCAGGAATTCGTCCTTGATGCGCGCGTCCACCAGCAGGCGCGAGCCGGCGTTGCACACCTCGCCCTGGTTGAAAAAGATGCCGAAGGCGGCGGCCTTGGCGGCGGCGTCCAGGTCGGGCGCGTCGGCCATGACGATGTTCGGCGTCTTGCCGCCGCATTCGAGCGAGACGCGCTTCATGTTCGATTCGCCGGCGTAGCGCAGGAAAAGCTTGCCCACCTCCGTCGAGCCGGTGAAGCTGACGCAATCCACGTCGCGGTGCAGGCCGAGCGCCCGGCCGGCGGTTTCGCCATAACCCGGAACGACGTTGAGCACGCCCTCGGGCAGGCCCGCCGCCATCGCCAGCTCGGCGATGCGCAGCGCGGTCAGCGGCGATTGTTCGGCCGGCTTCAGCACCACCGAATTGCCCGTCGCCAGCGCCGGACCCAGCTTCCAGCAGGCCATGAGGAGGGGGAAATTCCACGGCACCACGGCGGCCACCACGCCCAGCGGCTCGCGCGTCACCAGCGCCAGCGCGTTGGGCTCGGTCGGCGCCACCTGATCGTAGAGCTTGTCGATGACCTCGCCGTTCCAGGCGATGCAATTGGCCGCCGCCGGCACGTCCACCGTGGTCGAGTAGCGGATGGGCTTGCCCATATCGAGCGTTTCGAGCAACGCCAGCTCGTCGCGGTGCTTCATGATCAGTTCGGCGAACTTGATCAGCACGCGCTTGCGCTTGGCCGGGGGCATCTGCGACCAGACGCCGTTCTCGAAGGCGGCGCGGGCCGCCTTGACCGCCAGGTCGACGTCGGCGGCGTCGCATTCCGCCACCTTGGTCAGGTGCTTGCCGTCGATGGGGCTGACGCGGTCGAAGGTCTTGCCCGAGACGGCGGGGACGTAACGGCCGTTGATGAACGCCTGATTGCGGTAGCTGAGGGCCTTGGCCTGGCCCCTCCAGTCGTCGAGCGACAGTACAGCCGACATGATGCGGTCTCCGATTTGGGCGCGGGCGCCTAAACTAGCGCCGGCATGGGCGGCGAACAAGGCAAGCCAACCGGTTGCCGTGTTCCGGCGCCCGGCGGTACCATCGCCGCATTGCGGCCATGGCCGCGCAGGGGATACCACCTATGGAGTGTCCGCGCTGTCAAGCGGAGAACCGTGAAGGGCGGCGATTCTGCGCCGCCTGCGGCGCGCTCCTGGCCGTGCCGTGCCCGGCGTGCGGCTTCGCCAACGAGCCGGCGGAGAAATTTTGCGGCGGCTGCGGCGCGGCGCTCGCTGCGGCGGCGGCCACCGCACAGCCGCCGCGGCCGGAAATGTCCGCCGAAGCAGGGGAACGGCGGCAGGTGACGGTGCTGTACGCGGACGTGGTCGGCTACAGCAAGCTGAGCCGCGAGATCGACGCGGAAGAAGTGCGGCGCCTGCTCAACCGGTATTTCGAGGTGGTGGATGCGCTCGTGCAGAACCACGGCGGCGCCGTCGACAAGCATATTGGCGACGCGGTGATGGCGCGCTTCGGCGCCCCGGTCGCCCACAGCAACGATCCGGAACGCGCGGTGCGCACCGCGCTGGCGGCGCAGGCGGCCATGGCTGATCTGAGCCGCGAGCTGGGCCGGCCGATCCAAGTGCACATCGGCATCGCCAGCGGCCTGGTGGTGGCGAGCGGCGTCGGTTCCGCGACCCACCGCGAATACACGGTCACCGGCGAGACGGTGAACCTGGCGTCGCGCTTGCACGATCTGGCCGCGGCCGGCGAGACCCTTATCGCCGATTCCGTCTATCGCGCCGTGTCGGATTTGTTCGAGTGCGAGGCCTTGGGCGAGGCGGCGGTCAAGGGTTGGGAGCGGCCGGTCGCGGTGTGGCGACTGCGCGGCGCGCGCGGCGTGGCATCGGCCGGCGGTCGCGGCCCGTTCGTCGGCCGCCAGGCGGAATTGGCGCAGTTCGCCGGCATGCTCGCGGCATGCCGGGGCAGCGGGCGAGGGGAAACGATTTTCCTGCGTGGCGAGGCCGGGATGGGCAAGACCCGATTGGCGCGGGAATTCTCCGCCTTGGCGGAAGGCGAAGGATTCGCGACCCACCGCGCCTTGGTTCTCGATTTCGGCGTCGGCACCGGCCAGGACGCCGTTCGCGCACTGGTGCGCAGCCTGCTTGGCGTGCCGCTTGGCGCCAGCGAGGGGGTTCGGGGTCGGGCGGCGGCGGACGCCTTGGCAAGTGGGCTGTTGGCCGCCGAGCAAGAGGTCTATGTCAACGATTTGCTGGATCTGCCGCAACCGATCCGGTTGCGGGCGTTGTACGACGCGATGGACGACGGCGCGCGCCAGCGCGGCAGGCGGCAAGCGGTTGCCGGATTGATCCGCAACGCCAGCGCGCGCCGGCCGCTGCTGGCGGTGGTCGAGGACGTTCACTGGGCCGGCCGGGCGACGCTGACCGATCTCGCCGCCATCGCCGCGACGATCGGCGACAGTCCGGCGATCCTGCTGTTGACTTCCCGCATCGACGGCGACCCGCTGGACAAGAACTGGCGCAGCGCCGCCCGGGGCAGCCGGCTGGTCACCGTCGATTTGGCGCCGCTGCGCCGCGACGAGGCGAATGCGCTGGCGGCCGCCTTCGTCGCCACCAGCGACCGCATTGCCCAGGAATGCGTGGAACGCGCCGAAGGCAACCCGCTGTTCTTGGAGCAGCTTATGCGCAACGTCGAGGAGAGCCGCGACGAAGCGGTGCCGGCCTCGATCCAGAGCCTCGTGCTCGCCCGTCTCGACCGACTGCCGCCGGCCGACAAGCGGGCCTTGCAAGCCGCGTCGGTGGTCGGCCAGCGTTTCGGTCTCGACGTGCTGCGCCATCTGATCGACGATCCCGCTTATGCGTGCGACCGGCTGGTGGAACAGTACCTGGTGCGGCCGGACGGCGAGGACTATCTGTTCGACCATGCGCTGGTTCAGGAGAGCGTCTATTTTTCGCTGCTCCGCGCGCGCCAGCGCGAATTGCACCGGCGCGCCGCCGCCTGGTTCGCCGAGCGCGACCGGGTCTTGCGGGCGGAGCATCTCGACCGCGCCGACGACGCCGGCGCGGCGCAAGCCTATTTCGAGGCCGCCGAGGCGCAAGTCCGGGAGTATCGCTACGAAGGCGCGCTGCAATTGGCGAAGCGCGGACTCAAGCGTGCCGACAACGGCCCCGTCCAGCATGCCCTCGCCTGCTTGCAGGGCGACATCTTGCGCGAAATGGGCATGACCGAGAAATCGGTCGATGCCTTCAAAGGCGCCCTCGATCTCGCCGACAGCGAGGCCGGCAAGTGTCGCGCCTATATCGGTCTCGCGGCGGGATTGCGCGTCCTGGATCGCTACGAGGAAGCCCTGGCAGCGCTGGATGCGGCGGAAGCGGCGGCCAACGGGCTGGCGAATGAACTGGGGCAAATTCACTATCTGCGCGGCAACATCTATTTTCCCTTGGGGCGGATCGAGGGCTGCCGCGAACAGCACACGCTGGCGTTGCGTTACGCCGGCGAGACCGGCTCGGCGGAAGCCGAGGCCCGGGCCTTGAGCGGGATCGGCGACGCCGAGTACCTGCGCGGCCGCATGGCCACGGCGTGCGATTATTTTCGCCGCTGTGTCGCGCTCGCCCGCGCCCATGGCCTGGGCCGCATCGAGGTCGCCAATCGCTCGATGATCGGCTTCTCCCGCTACTATCTCAACGAATTGCGCGCGGCCGCGGAAGACGGGCTGGCGGCGGCCGAAGCAGCCGCCAGAGTGGGCCACCAAAGGGCGGAAATGCTGGCTCGATTCCTGCTCTACATGGTGCAGATCGACATGGGCGAGGTCGAGCAGGCGGACCCTCATCTCAAGCGCAGTCAGGATCTCGCCGAGAGCCTGGGGGCGCGGCGCTTCGTGGCGCAGAATCTTCTCTATTTCGCCAAGTTAGCGGCGGCGCGCGGCGACGCGGACGCGGCGGCGCGGCGGCTGCAGGAAGCTTGGGCCATCAGCATCGACGTTGGCCACGGCTTTGCCGGGCCGCGCATCCTGTCGCAAATGGCGTTGTGCGCCGCGGACCCGGGGCGGCGCCGGCGTCACCTCGCCGAAGGGGAGGCCCTGTTGCGGCAGGGGTCGGTCGGCCACAATTATTTCTGGTTCTATCGCGACGCGATCGAGGCGAGCCTGGCCGCCGGCGAGTGGGACGAGGCCGACAGCTACGCCAAGGCGCTGGAGGACTACACGCGGCCCGAGCCGCTGCCTTGGGGCGATTTCTTCATCGCCAGGGGGCGGGCCCTGGCCCAATTCGGGCGCGGCGGGCGCGAGGCGGAACTGCTGGCGGA
The DNA here is from genome assembly GCA_964542505.1 of uncultured Rhodospirillaceae bacterium. GTDB lineage: Bacteria > Pseudomonadota > Alphaproteobacteria > Ferrovibrionales > Ferrovibrionaceae > CAZIVY01. Next base: position 10,106 of record CAZIVY010000189.1, on the reverse strand, counting down.
GTTGCGCCGGTTGCGTGGGGAGGCGGAGCGGGTTGCCCTGCGCTCGGCCTTGCCGGGTCTCGACCGCGTCCTTGCGGCCTAATACCAAGTCTCATTGACGATGACCTACCCCCCACCCGCTCGCTTCGTTCGCGGCCTCCCCCGCAAGGGGGGAGGCAAAGGGTTGCCGGGCCAAGGCATTTTATCTCCCCCTCGACAGGAGGTCGGCGCGCGGCGCCGGGTGGGGGTGAGTCACGCTCAAAGCGGGTTGGTGTCAGCCGTTACCGCAGACTAGCGCGCGACTTCGAGCGACACGTCCGCGCCCTCGTCGCCTTCATCCGCCTGGCCATGATCCGATTGATGCTGCGCCGCTTGAACGCAACCCGTTCAGCCTAGATTCTTACTTTCCGGATCGGCTCACAGACTTTTTTAGGATTCTTTATTGAAATCGCGGGGTCTGCCAAATTATTTTCCTTTAATCTTTTTTACCGGGAGTTCCGAGATGAAATCGCTCTTGCCTAGCGGCACTCCTCTGTGGCGAAGAATCGCGTATGCCATCCCTTCGTGAAAGTAGAAATTCGGAATTGAAAGTTTTTTCACGTAATCCTCTCCTCTTAAGGCATGAGTACTATCCCAATATAGAGAGATCATCTTATCCTCCGCGCCGTCAAACTTGTCTTTCTTTATGTTTTTCAAGTATTTAACGACAGTTTTCAAACTCCTATTTAAATCGGCCACCGTCTTTTCGTCATAAGCTAGAGTAGGAACCGGGACATCCGTAAGCTTCTTGACCACATCGATTGCCGAAAAGTACGCGTATTGAATTTGCTGGGTAAAACTAAACATATCGGGAGCAAGCCTGTCGTTCAAAAGAATTAGAATGTCATATTTATTAGCTTTGGCGTGTCTTTCCGCATGTCTTAAAATACCGCCGAGAATTCCGATCCCCCTTACGAAGAAAGGAATAGTGAATTCGTACAAATTGGTCCGGCTATTTTTTGTTTTCATCTTCTTTTCAGCCTGGATTCTTACTTTCCGGATCGGCTCTAAGCCCGGCCTGGGCCGGCGGGCCTACTTGATCTTGGATTCCTTGAATTCGACGTGCTTGCGCGCCCTGGGGTCGTACTTCGTCAACGTCAATTTCTCGGTCAAGGTGCGTGGGTTCTTCTTGGTCACGTAAAAGAAACCCGTGCCGGCGGTGCTGGTGAGCTTGATCTTGATCGAAGTCGGCTTGGCCATGACGCGGACCCAATCCTGAGCATTGCTGGAACGCACGCCAACATAGCGGCGAAGGGCGTCAAGTCAAGGCGCGATCATTCGCTTTCGACGCCGTGGCGGCCGTGGCGCATGCGGTAGAGCGGCACCGGGCGCGACGGATCGGGGGGCGGCGGCGCGGCCAGATAGTGCGTCAAGCGATCGAGGACGATAGCGGTGATGTCCATCAGGGGCAGGCGGCGCGCCTCGTCGATCGCCAGCCAGGAGAGATTGCGCAGTTCGCCCGAGCCGCCAATTTCGCCCCGCGCCTGGGCGGCATCGGCGACGAAGAAGCGGGCGTCGAAACGCAGCGGCCGGTAGGGGGGGGTGATGGCGCGGGCGAGATAGTCGAGGGCATCCAGCGCCGGCATCAGGCCGGTGGCGGCGAATTCGTTCCAGGACCGCGGAGTGGCCGCGCCGGGCCGGAGGTCGGGACGGCCGATGGCGAGCCCGGTCTCCTCGAAGGTTTCGCGAATGGCGGCCAGAGCCAGCGCCCGGGCGCGGCGGGCCGGATCGGGCGCCCGGCAGCCGCGCGCCAGGCGCGCCGCCACGTCCGGGCGCAGTTCGGCGACGGCGCGCATGTGGGCGTCGGCGCGGTCGAGCCTTCCGCCGGGAAACACGTAACGGTTGGGCATGAAGCGGTGGCGGCCGTGGCGCTCGCCCATGAGCACCTCGGTGCGCCCGGCGACGGTGCGGTAGAGCAGCAAGGTAGCGGCGTCGCGCGGCCGCGCCAGCTTCTGGTCGGCGCGGCGGACTTCCGACGCCGCGGGGACGTCCACGATCGCGGGCGTTTCCTTCTCGCTCACAACCAACCGCGGCGGCGGAAATAGAGATAGGGCAACACCGCCGAGAGGATCATCATCACCACGGCCAGAGGATAGCCGTAGACCCATTGGAGTTCCGGAAGGTACTCGAAATTCATGCCGTAAATGCTGGCGATGAGGGTGGGCGGCAGGAACACCGAGGCGGCGACCGAAAAAATCTTGATGATCGCCGTCTGCTCGATGTTGATCAGGCCGAGCGTGGCGTCGAGCAGGAAGTTGCTTTTCTGCGCCAGGAACGCCGCGTGTTCCGAAAGCGACTGCGTGTCGCGGCTCAGCGTCTTCAGGCGCTGCGAGGATTCCTCGCCGCTGCGCAGTTCCAGCATTTCCTGGGCCAGAAAGATGAGAGCGCGGCCGATGGACAGCAGGCTGTCGCGCATGCGCGCGTTCAGGTCCTCGACCCGGCCGAGCTGGCGCACGGCCATTTCGAGCTGCACGCCGGCGGGCCTCTTGGCGCCGGGCTCGGCGGCGAAAATGCCCTTGGACACGGCATCCTGGTCGGCGCCCAGTTTTTCCAGAATGTCGGCGGCGCGGTCGACGATGGCGTCGAGCAAGCCGAGCAACGCCGCATCGCCGGTGGCGCACAGCGCCGGCTGGCGCAAGGCGCGCCCGGGGAAGGAGCGGAAGGCGTTGGGTTCGGCGTAGCGCAGCGTCACCAGGACCTGCGGCGCGCGAATGAAAGTGACGGCGGTGGTGTCGGGACGCGGGCCCTCGGAGCCGTAGAGCACGCTCACCGTCATGTAGCTGACATTGCCTTCGCGGTAGATGCGGCTGGAAAACTCGATCTCCTGCATTTCCTCGCGCGAGGGCGCGTCGATGCTGAGCGCCCGCTCGACCACGCGTTCCTCGGCCTGCGTCGGCGTGAGCAGGTCGATCCACACCGTGCCCGCTGGCAGGTGCCCGTCCTCGGGAAAATCGACACGCCGCAAGCTGCCTTCGGCGTGCACGTAGACAGTAATCATGCCGGTTCCGCTGGGGCGCCATGGTTGAGCTTGCTTGCGTTGTAGCCCCGAAACAACCGCCAGTGAAGCCTTTTAACGCTTGCGGGTTCGCATGAAGCCGCGGCGTTTGGGGAGGGCGGCCTTGCCGCCGGAGCTGGCGGCGCCCCCGCCCACAAGCTCGAAGCGCAGGCTGCCGGTCACCGCGTCGGCCTCCGCCAGGCGCACGTCCACCGGCTCGCCGAGGCGGAAGGTCTGGCCTCTCTGCCGCCCGACCAAGGCGTGCTGGCGCTCGTCGTGCACGTAGAAGTCATCGCCCAGCGCGCGCATGGGAATCAGGCCGCTGGCCCCGCTTTCCGCCAACTGGACGAAGAGGCCGAAGCGAGTGACCCCGTCGATGCGGCCGGCAAAGACCGCGCCGACGCGGTCGGCCATGAAGGCGGCGGAAAACCGGTCCATGGCGTCGCGCTCGGCGGTCATCGACCGGCGCTCGGTCATGGAGATGTGGGCGGCGGTATCGGCGAGGCCGGCGGCTTCGTCGGCGCCAAGGCCGCCGGGGCCCAGATCGAGACCCTTGACCAAGGCGCGGTGCACCAGAAGATCGGCGTAGCGGCGGATGGGCGAGGTGAAATGGGCATAGCGGCGGAGCGCCAGCCCGAAATGCCCGATATTGGCGATGGCGTATTCCGCCTGGGCCTGGGCGCGCAGCACCACCTGGTTCACCAGATGGTCATGGGGCGTGCCCTTGGCGCGCGCCAGAATGGCGTTGAACAAACGCGGCTGCAGCACTTGGCCCTTGGCGAGGCGAAGATCGAGGCTGTCAAGAAAATCGCGCAACGCGTCGACCCGGTCGTGCGCCGGCTCGGCATGCACGCGGTAGACGCAGGGTTGCTTGCAGGCTTCCAGCGCCTCGGCGGCGGCGACGTTGGCGGCGATCATGTACTCCTCGATCAGCCGGTGGCTGTCATAGCGCGGCCGTGGGCGAAAGCCGCTGATGCGGCCGTCGGGGGCGAACTCCACCTGGCGCTCCGGCAAATCCAGGTCCAGCGGCTGGCGCTTGTCGCGCGCCCGGCGCAAGGCCGAGTAAGCGCCGTAAAGGGGGCGGATGACGCTTTCCAGCAACGGCCCGCAAACGTCGTCCGGCTGGCCGTCATAGGCGCGCTGCACCTGCCCGTATTCCAGCGCCGCGACGCTGCGCATCAGCGCCCGCGCGAAGCGGTGGCGAAGCTTTGTGCCCCCGGCGTCGAACCACATATGGAGCGCCAGACAGGGGCGGTCGACGCTGGCATGGAGCGAGCACAAATCCCCCGACAGGGTGTCGGGCAGCATGGGCACCACCCGATCTGGAAAATAGGTCGAATTGCCGCGCTTGTTGGCCTCGCGGTCAAGCGCGCCGCCGGGGCGCACATAGTGGCTTACGTCGGCGATGGCGACGATCACGCGCCAGCCGCCGGGATTGGCGGCATCGGTGTCGGGTTCGGCCCACACCGCGTCGTCGCGGTCGCGGGCGTCGGCGGGGTCGATGGTCGTGAGCGGCAGTGGGCGTAAATCCTCGCGCTTTCCGGGGCGAACGGGCGCTTGCGCCTCGGCTGCGGCCAGGACAGCCGCCGGAAACCGATCCGGGATGCCGTGGGTGTGGATGGCGATAAGGCTCAGCGAGCGCGGGTCTTGCGCCGACCCCAGACGGGCGATGACCTTGGCGCGGCGCAGGCCATAGGGCTGGCCGGGCAATATCTCGGCTTGCACCAACTCGCCCGAGGTGGCGCCACCGGCGTCGGCCGCCGCCACGGTAAGCTCGAACTTGAGGCGGCGGTCGGTGGGGATGATGCGCCCGTCGCGGCCGACGCGGGTGTAGAGCCCGACCATATCGCTCGGCCTGACATCGACGCGGCGGATCGGCCGCCCTTCATAGACACCCTCGCCTATGGGCTTGAGGCGCGCGAGGACGCGCTCGCCCACGCCCACCGCCCCCAGTTCCGGCGACGACGCCGCCAGGATGATGCGCGGCGGCGGCCCATCGTCGCGCCACTCCGCCGGCTTTCCCACCAGCTCGCCGTCGATATTGGTTTCGGTGACGTCCACCAGCGCCATTTCGGGCAGGGCGCCCTTGCGCGCCAGGCGCCTGGACCGCCCGCGCTCCAACTGGCCTTCCGCTTCCAGCTCTTTCAGCGTGCGCTTGAGCCAAATGCGGTTGGCGCCCGAGATGGCGAAGGCGCGCGCGATTTCGCGCTTGCCGACGCGGCCCGCGCCGCCGGCGATGAATTCGACGATCTGCTGCCTGGTGGGCAGCGGCGCCGGCTTTTTCTGCTTACTGCTCACTCCGTCGCGCCCGGCCAGAAAGAGCCGCCACGATGCGGGGCGGCCAGCGGGCAATCTAGGGCAATATGCGACGAGATGGAATCGGTCGGGTCGCGGCTAGCGTGCCGACTCTGACTTTACGTTCCTCCCGCCGTCTTGCCCAGGTCCCGGGTTTAACCCGGGGGTGATCCGGACATCCACGATCCGTGGATCGCCGGGTCACTCCCGGACTGCGATCCGGGGGCGGCGATGACAGATCGATGGAGTGGTGGAGTGGCGATCAAATGCCAGAAACGCAATACCAATTGGCCGCGGATCAAGCCGCCGGCTTGCGCCGTCCGCGGCCTCCGCCGCCGCGCTTGCCGCCGCTCCCGCCCTTGGCCGCCTTGGCAGCCAGTGCGGCGACGGCGGCTTCGAGTTGGATGGATTCCGGCGCGCTGTCCTTCGGTATCGGGGCATTGGTCTTGCCGTGGCGGATATAAGGTCCGTAGCGGCCGGCCATGACCTCGATCGGCTTGCCATCCTCGGGGTGCTTGCCGACGGCCCGCAGCGGCGCGGGGCCGCGCCTCTTGCCGGGCCCCTTGGCCGCCGCCTCCGCCAGCAGATCGACGGCGCGGTTGATGCCGATTTCGAGCACATCCGCCGCCGACTGCAGGCGGGCGTATTTCTTGTCGTGTTCGAGATAGGGACCGAAGCGGCCGATGCCGGCGCGGATGGGAATGCCGGTTTCCGGGTGCGGCCCAATGTCACGCGGCAAAGCGAGAAGCTTGAGCGCGAAGGGCAGCGACACGTCCTCGATGGTCGTGCCCTTGGGCAGCGACGCGCGCTTGGGCTTGGGCGCCGCGTCTTCCGCCGGCTGTCCGCGCTTCTTTTTCGCTTTCGGCGCGCGGGGCGGGGTGTCGCCCAACTGCACATAGGGCCCGTAGGGACCGACGCGGAGCGTAATGGCGAGGCCGGTGGCCGGATCCAGCCCAAGTTCCTTCGGGCCATCCAGCGCCAGGCCGTGGTCCGCGCCGTTGCCGTTGCCGCCGACCGCCAGCGCGCGCGTGAAGCCGCAGGTGGGATAGTTGCTGCAGCCGATAAAGGGGCCATTGCGGCCGAGCTTGATGCCGAGGCGGCCGCTGCCGCAGGCGGCGCATGCGCGCGGGTCGGCGCCCTGGTCCTTGGCCGGAAAGAAGTGCGGTCCCAGCGCCGCGTCGATGGCGTCGATGACAACCGAGCGGGTGCCAATGGTCTTGTCGAGGATTTGCACCGCTTCCTTGACCGACACCAGGCCGGCGCTGGCGCGGCTGAAAGCGATCCAGAAGTCGCGCAGCACCTCTTTCCAATTCAGGCGGCGCTCGGCGATCTCGTCGAGCTGGTCCTCGAGATTGGCGGTAAAATCGTAGGCGAAATACTTCTCGAAGAAATCGTCGAGGAAGGCGGTGACCAGGCGGCCCTTGTCCTCGGGCACGAAACGGTTGCGTTCCATGCGCACATAATTGCGCTCGCGCAGCACGCCGAGGATGGAGGCATAAGTGGACGGCCGGCCGATGCCGAGCTCTTCCAGGCGCTTGACCAGGCTGGCTTCGCTGAAGCGCGGCGGCGGTTGGGTGAAGTGCTGCTCGGGCTTTACGGCGCGGCTCTCCAGCCGGTCGCCCGCGTTCAGCTTGGGCAGCCGGCCTTCGCCGTCACCGAGATCCTTTTCATCCTGTCCTTCCTCGTAGAGCTTGAGGAAGCCGGGAAAAGTGATCACGGTGCCGGTGGCGCGCAGAACCAGGGTGTCGCGTTCGTCGGCGACGTCGATAACGGTGCGCTCGATGTCGGCGTTTTCCATCTGGCTGGCGATGGCGCGCTTCCAGATCAGCTCATAAAGCCGGGCCTGGGCCGGGTCGATCTGGCGGGCGACCATGTCGGGGCGAAGCGCGAAATCGGTGGGGCGGATGGCTTCGTGCGCTTCCTGGGCGTTTCGCGTCTTGGCGGTGTAGACGCGCCAGGACGAGGGGACGTAGTCGGCGCCAAAATCGGCGGCCATGACGTCGCGGGCGCCGCGAATGGCCTCTTCCGCCATCTGCACGCCGTCGGTGCGCATGTAGGTAATCAGGCCCACCACGTCGCCATTGACCTCGGCGCCTTCGTACAGGCGCTGGGCGAGGGACATGGTCTGCTGGACGCTGAAGCCCAGCTTGCGCGCCGCTTCCTGCTGCAAGGTCGAGGTGGTGAAGGGCGGCGCGGGGTGGCGCTTGCCGGGCTTGGCCTCGACGGACCGCACGCCGAGCCGGGCGCTCTCGATGCGCTTGGCGGCGGCCTCCGCCTTGGCGCGGCCGTCAAGGTCGAATTTATCGAGTTTCTTGCCGTCGAGTTCGATCAGCCGCGCCGTGAACACGCTGCCGCCGGCGGCGGCGAGGTCGGCATCGACGGACCAGTACTCGCGCGGGACAAAAGCCTCGATCTCCATTTCCCGTTCGCACACCAGGCGCAACGTCACCGACTGCACCCGTCCGGCGGAGCGCGCGCCGGGAAGCTTGCGCCACAACACCGGCGAGAGGGTAAAACCCACCAGATAGTCCAGCGCGCGGCGCGCCTGCTGGGCGTTGACCAGATCGAGGTCAAGATCGCGCGGGTGGCTCATGGCCGCGAGCACCGCGGTCTTGGTGATTTCGGTGAAGACGACGCGCTTGACTTCGACGCCCTTCAGCACCTTCTTGTCCTGGAGGGATTGCAGCACGTGCCAGGATATGGCTTCGCCCTCGCGGTCCGGGTCAGTGGCGAGAAAGAGGCGGCTGGCGCCCTTGGTCGCGTCGGCGATGGCCTTCATGTGCTTGAATGAGCGGGGCTCGGCCTCGTAGTGCATGGCGAAGTCCTTGTCGGGCTCCACCGAGCCTTCCTTGGACGGCAAATCGCGCACATGCCCGTAAGACGCCAGGACAACGAAGTTGCGGCCGAGATATTTGTTGATCGTCTTGGCCTTAGCCGGGCTTTCGACGACGACGACGTCCATGCCGCGCACGCTGCTTTGATAACCCATGATGTTGGGGGGTCCGTATCCTAATACCGCGAAGCCGGTGAACGAGGGTCGGCAAAATGGTGAAAAGGGCGTCCCGTGTCAAATCGCAGTATCGGGAGCGTCTGTTAAAAGACGGTTCCGGCCCCATCTGGCGGCGGCAGGCGAGGTCATGTCATGCGCATTCCTAAGCTGTTCACGCCCACGCCGGTGACGCGCCGCCGTTCGGTCGCAAAATCAATATCTTGGCGCCTTCTTGGGTCGGCGGATACCTTCGTGCTGGGCTACCTCATTACCGGCAACGCAGCCTGGGCCGGATCGATCGCCGGTCTGGAGGTGGTGACCAAGATGGTCCTGTACTACGTCCATGAGCGGGCATGGGTGCATATAGGGTGGGGAGTGGTCAGGGGCTAGGGGCTACAGCTCGACGGCCCAGGCCACCTTGTTGCCCGGGTGGCGGGCCAGGCGGCCGGCCAATTCCAGTTCCAACAAAACGGTGTGCAGCGCGGCGGGGCTCAAGGCCGTTTGGCGGAGCAATTCGTCCACCGGTACGGGGCTGGCATCCAAAAGGCGGGCGACGCGCTCGCGCGCCAAGTCGAGTTCGGCATCGTCGGGGGTCGAACTGGGCGCGGTGGGCGGCGCCGGGGGCAAGGGCGCGGCGAGCGGCCGGTTCAACATCGGGCCGAGAACGCGCATCACGTCGTCGGCGCCTTCGACCAGGGTGGCGCCTTGGCGGATGAGGTCGTTGGCGCCCCGATGGCGCGGATCGAGGGGCGATCCGGGCACGGCGAAAACCTCGCGTCCTTGTTCGAGGGCAAAGCGGGCGGTAATCAGGGAACCCGAACGGGGCGCGGCCTCCACCACCACGACGCCGAGGCTAAGGCCGCTGATCAGGCGGTTGCGGCGCGGAAAGTGCTGCGCCCTGGGCTCGGCGCCGTAGGGCAGTTCCGCCATGAGCAGGCCTTGTTCGGCGATGCGCTGGTAAATATCCGCATTCTCCGTGGGATAGATGACATCGATGCCGCCGGCGACCACGGCGACCGTGCCGCCCTCCAGCGCGCCTTCGTGCGCCGCCCGGTCGATGCCGCGCGCCATGCCGGAGACCACGACCAGATCGCGGGCGGCCAAGTCGGCGGCAAGGCCGCGGGCGAAGCGCGCGCCAAGCGCCGAGGCGTTGCGGGCGCCGACCACGGCCACCGACGGGCGGCGCAGCAAATGGGCGTGACCCTTCAAGGTCAGCAGCGGCGGCGCGTCCTCAAGCTCGGCCAGCGCCGCCGGGTATTCGCCCTCGCACGCGGCGACGAGGGTTGCGCCGCCGGCGCGGATGGCGGCCCATTCCGCCTCCGCCTGCTCGCGGCTGAATATGCGGATCGCGCCCCCGCCGCGGCGGGCAAGGTCGGGCAGGGCCCCGAGCGCCGCCCGCGCGGACCCAAAACGGCGCAGGAGCTCGCGGAAGGCGATCGGCCCCACCCGGTCGCTGCGCAACAGCCGCAGCCAGTCGAGCCGTTCGGCCTCGCTCAACGGGCGGGGCGCGGTCGATGACGTAGGATCAGCGTCAGGCGCCAATTTTCGGCTCTTCCCCCTTGAGCAGACGGCGGATGTTGGCGCGGTGACGCCAGAACACCAGCACCGTCATCACGGCCACGATTTCCGCCCGCTGGCGGGTGACGAGAAAGGGGGCGAGCGCCGCAGGGCCCGCCTGCCACATCGATGGGCTGGACAGCACCCATGAGATCACTGCGGTCGAGCCGCCGGCGGCCAGAGCGGCCAGCGAGGAACGGCGGCCGAGAAAGGCCGCCGCCAGCCACAACGCACAGAATAGCACCGCATAGG